>JASEGR010000027.1 GCA_030017955.1 Candidatus Eisenbacteria bacterium | reverse complement strand
TGTGCCTTATGAAACACCCTGCATTTCGTCAAGTTATTTCTGGGACGGCACACTAAGGATGTGGAGATTTGCATCCCTGCGCCGTCGCACCCCTCCATGTACTGCGCGCACGGCCGTACCAACATCTTTATTGATTGACATGACAGGCACCTCCCAATAGACTGCCGCTCGAAGGTTCATTCCAAATCGGGAGGAAAACTAACCTGTGGCGAGCGAGAAGTTAGTCAGGTGTGAAGTCAGGAAGAAAGGCTCCTCTCGAAGTGTGAGGTATGTGCCCAGTGAAGTCTTTGAGCTGTGGCAGTACCTCATGACTGAAAAACACGGCTTCGACATTGAGAGCCCGGTTTCTTCACTCTGGATGGATAATGATGAAGCGGAAGGCGTGATTTCTTCGGAAGAGAAAGTTGACGAGGTTGATGAAGTCATCCTACTTGTGTTTGAAGAAGAGCGCGGCATGTTCAAGAGAATTTGCCGGTATTTCCTTTCGAGTGAAGCCGAGCAGCTCAAGGAGAACCTTGTCTCCCATTTCAGCAAGGGCAAGGACGTCAACCTGACGGTTGCCACAAAGAAAGGTGTGTGGGTAAGAAGGCTCCTGGAAAGAAGTGATTCCCCAGAGTCTGTCGGGAGAGAAGAAGTTCTCCCTTTCAGATCATAAGATTGCCGTTGAAGAAACCCTCGCCTGACTCCGCAAATCAGCTGCCTCTCATGGAGACCAAGAGATGACACTTTTTCAAGGCCTGCTTCTCGGAGCAATCCAGGGGACAACCGAGTTCCTCCCGGTGAGCAGTTCAGCTCATCTGGTTTTTGCAAAATCAATCTTTGGAATTAGAACAGCGGGTGCAAGCCTTGAGGTGGCACTGCATCTCGGCACCCTTCTCTCTGTTCTTGTACTGCTGAGGAAGGATGTTGTGGGGATTCTCGCCTATCTTTTCTCTTCCAGGAGAAAAAAACGCGCGCATGGAATCGATGAACGGGAGAGAGTCCTTGGAATCATAGTTGGCACACTGCCTGCGGTAATCATAGGGCTTACATTCAAATCAGCATTGGAGAGTACCTTTTCGAAGCCGGATTTCGCGGGAATAGCTCTTTTTCTCACCGGTGTGTTCCTTCTCGTGACAAGACGGAAATCAGGAGAGGGAAGGGAAGCGAGAAAGCGGGACTGGCTTTACGTCGGGCTTGCCCAAGCTGTCGCGATATTGCCTGGGATTTCGCGTTCCGGCTCGACGATTGGAACCGGTATTCTCTTGGGATTGCGGCGGGAGACAGCGCTCAAGATGTCCTTTCTCCTTTCGATTGTTGCCATCGCTGGTGCCGCCGTTGTTGAGCTTCCAAAGATTTCGCAGGCGGAGGTAATAGCTCCGGCGTACCTTATTGCCTCGGCCATATCCTCTTTTCTATTCGGGTGCCTTTCTGTGTTGGCGCTCTTTCGTCTTGTGAGGAGGGGCGCCTTTGAATATTTCGGAGTGTACTGCCTGGTAGCGGGAGTTCTTGCCTCACTCTATTTCCTGAGATGAAGCTGCTCCCGGGACCCTCACCTCAGTCCTCTCCCGCACGCGGGAGAGGAAGATCAGGGAAGGGGTTGTTGCTGGCCTCACCTTGATCCTCTCCCCGTAGGGGAGAGGAGGACAACGAGACTCTTGATTCTCTCCCCGCAGGGGAGAGGAGGACAACGTGGGATAGATTATGTGTAAAGCTTTGGGATATTAGGCCGATTTTTCAGAGTGAGATGACAGTCGAGAGGAATGCGCGACAGAAAAGCTGTGGCAAGGCTCCTTCTTTCGAACGGGGAGAAACGGCTCAAGCCAAGATCGAGAGAGTGAGAGATAGGGTGAAGTCCGGCTACTACGACCTTCCCGAAGTGAAGAGATCTCTTGCAGTGCTGCTTGCTGAGTTTCTTGAGAAAGAGCAGTAGGCAGCAAGCACTGCTTTTCGCCCGCCGACCAGTTCCCTTTTGATCCCAAGAAATCTTTAGCATGTCACACTCCCCCACATTTCAGTCATCATGCACGGTGAACATTCAGTATGCCGCCAGGGTTCCTGAATCCCTCGATTGACAGCTTCCAGCCAAAGTGCTAGAACCAGCTTTGAGGGGGCGCGTTCTGTGGAAGGTACTAGCGAGAAACTCAAGGAACTTTCGATTCTGTACAAGATCGGGAAAGCTTCCGCATCCGCATTCGATTTCCCCGGATTCCTGGCATCAATCGGCGATGTACTAACCAAAGACTTCGACGCTTCCGGTTTCTCGCTCCTTCTCATGGAAGACGGGAAACTCGTTGAAAAGGCCTCATCGGGTTTGGACCGCCAGGTCGTCGAAGAAGCACTGCGTGCTTTTGACGAAATCTGCAGGTCAGGTGTCTTCGAGAGTTTCGATCTTGTCTCGATGGACACGTTGAAGGGAAGATTCCCGGCTTTCTTTTCAGGGGCATGTGACTGTGGAAGTTCTCTCTACTGTTTGTCGCTCGATCACTACTCTGGTCTTTTTGGAATACTCCTTATAGCAAAAGAATTCCGGTCAGAGGAGGATTTCAACGTACACATCGAACTATTTAAGGCCATGAAGGCCATACTCTCCGAGGGACTGGCGAACGTAAAACTCATGAGAGATCAGGTGAGACTGACTGAGTTTACTGAAAGCATTCTCAGAAACATGAACAGCGGTCTCATAGCGATAGGGCTTGATGGAAAAGTCATGTACTTCAACACGTCCGCCCAGGAGTTGCTTGGTTACGAAACGAGAGACATTGTCGGCAAAGAAGTGGAGGAGGTTTTCGGTGCCGGTTCCGGAGGCTCAGTGCTCAAAGGAGTTCTGAAGGGCGGAGCCGCGGAGGAAGAGGTGTATCTGAAGAACAGCTCCGGGGCCGAAATCCCGGTAAGCATGAGAGTCTCCTGCATCAGGGATGAAAAGAGCGGAATAACGGGCGCAGTGGGAATTTTCAATGATCTGAGTGAATCCAGGAGGATTGAAGATCAGCTCAGACGAACCGAGAAGCTTGCCTCCCTGGGCGAGCTCTCGGCCGGGGTCGCACATGAGATAAGAAATCCGCTTGCCGGCATTGCCACCAGTGCGCAGGTCTTGAAGAGCAAGTTTGAGGAAGATGACAAGAGAACAAAGTTCATCGACATCATTCTTGAAGAAGTTGAGAGACTGGACAAGATTGTTGAAAGAGTCCTTCTTTTCGCGAAGCCGGTTGCTCCGAGTCTTTCCTTCACAGACTTGAGAGAATCGATTGAAAGGGTGCTTGCATTGTCCGGAGATCTTATCCGGAGCAACGGCATAAGCGTGGTCAAGCAGTATGAAGAGCCGATTCCGATGGTTTACATTGACCAGGATCAGATGGTTCAGGTCATCCACAACCTTGTGACAAATGCGCTACATTCCATGCCGCAGGGGGGCACACTCACGTTCAGGCTTCTCAGTCTGAAGAAGGCAGGGCCCCACCGGAGGAGAAAAGGGGATTTGGAGAGCATAAGACTTCAGCCGAAAGAGTTTCTGAGACTTGAAATCATAGACACCGGATGTGGAATCCCGAAAGAGATTGTCGACAGGCTCTTCGATCCATTCTTCACGACCAGGCCGGAGGGAACCGGCCTGGGACTTTCAATTTCCCAATCCATTATCAGGGAGCACGGAGGTACGATAGCCGTTTCGAGTGAAGAGGGAAGAGGGACGGTTGCGACTGTGGAGCTTCCTCTTGAAAAAAGAAAGGCGCGAAGTTGAGACCCCTCACCCTGCCCTCTCCCCAGAGGGGAGAGGATCAAGGGATGAGCCCAACGCCCGCTGTTGTCGTTGAGACCTCTCCCCAAGGGGGAAAGGATTAGGCTGAGAGAATAGGAGCAAGAAGTTGAGGAATACCGTTCTCATAGTCGATGACGAAGAAGGATTCCGCTGGCCTCTGGGCGAGTTTCTCAAGGACAAGGGATACAACGTATTCATTGCTGAGAATGGAAAGCAGTGCATGACGGTCATTGACGAAGAGGACGTTGACGTAGTCCTTCTCGACGTGAGGTTGAAGACTGAAGACGGGATAAATGTCTTGAAAGAATTAAGGAGCAGGTTCCCCGAGAAAGACATCCAGGTGATTATGATGACGGCGTTCACCACACTTGATTCAGCCTTTGAAGCCGGGAAATACGACTGTTTCCGGTATGTGAAGAAGCCTTTCGAAATGGATCACATGCTGAGGAACATTGAAGATGCCATCAAACCTGTCCAACTCTCCGATGAGATTAAGCGCCGGAAGCAGCAGGAGAACGAGAAGTTTGAAATCATCGGAAAGAGCCGGCAGATGAATGAGATTCTGGAGAAGCTGAGGAGAATAGCGCCAAGCGCGGCCACCGTGCTCATAGAAGGCGAGACAGGTGTCGGGAAAGAACTGATAGCAAGGCAGATTCACAACATGGCAGGTCGCGGCATGTTTGTTGAGGTGAACTGCAGCGCAGTCCCTGAGAACCTTCTTGAGAGCGAGCTTTTTGGCTACGAAAAGGGGGCCTTCACTGATGCCAAGAAGTCGAAAAGGGGGCTTGCTGAACTTGCAAGCCCGGGTACACTTTTCCTTGACGAGATTGGAGAAATGAGTCTGGGCCTCCAATCCAAACTCCTTCGTGTCCTTGAGAACAAGAGTTTTCGCAAGGTGGGCGGAACAGAGGAAGTGAGGATAAATGCCAGGGTGATCGCTGCCACCAACACAGACCTGAAGAGCCTTGCTGAGCAGGGAAAGTTCAGGGAAGACTTGTACTACAGACTGATAGTGATCCCCATCTATGTCCCGCCACTCAGGGAGAGAGTCGAGGACATTCCAGTCCTCATTGAGCACTATGCTGCAATCTTCAGCAGGGAATTGAGAAAGAGGGTGGAAGTCTCAGGGGAGGCAATGCAGTTGTTCATAAGCTACCCATGGCCCGGCAACGTGAGAGAGCTCAGGAATCTTGTCGAAAGAATAATACTGCTTGAAGATGACGACCGCATCCTGCCCGAGCATCTCCCGCCGGAGGTTAGAAATCCGTCTCGCGGACCTGGCGAAAGAGGTCCTGATTCTACACCCACCCAGGGCGGTCCCAATTCGCTCAAGGAGATTGAGCTTCTTGCCATACAGGATGCGCTGAAAAAGTCTGGAGGCAACAAAACGAAAGCCGCGGCGATTCTTGGGATCTCCAGACAGACCCTGAGAGCGAAGCTGAAGGAATGCGGTCTCCTTCCTCATGAAGAACGGTCAAAAACTTACCAGACCCGGTAAGATTTTTGCCGTCTCCTGGCAACTATCTAACCCCGAGTTCTCCTAGAACCGTTCTTACCTCCCAACCGCGCCCGTCTCAGCCCGGAAACTTGAATCTCTAACTCACTGAAATAAAAGGCAATTCCCGCCCCCATTCTTTTCCTTCCTGAAAATTCCAGGCTTTCATTCTCCCGAGACAGGTTTGGCCCGTCCATTGCGTAATCACGCTGCAACAAAGGGGGCACATCATGCCGGGAGAATCAATTCTCATCGTTGAAGACGAGAAAGCGACAGGGTGGGCACTCGCCCAGACTCTCAAAGAAGATGGATACGAAACTACCGTCGTTGGGAGTTCCGAGGATGCGCTCAAGCATCTCTCAAAAAGGGACTGTGACCTGCTCGTCACCGATGTTCGACTTCCGGGAATGAACGGGGTCGACCTCGTAAGAGCTCTCAGGAAAGACCCGCCTTCTCCGCCCGCAATCGTGATTACTGCTTACGGAACGCAAGAACTCAAAGAAAAAGCTGCCAAAGCTGGAGCAGATGCCTGGTTTGTCAAGCCGTTCAACGTTCGTGAACTCAAGCAGAAGATAGCTGCGCTCCTCGAAAGCAGCACTCTCTCCAAAGGGAGGTGAAACGGATGAAATCAGGAAGCACAGTGGAAGAACGTCCGAGAAAGACTCGGGAGAAGGATCTCGAATCCGGGGAGCGTGTCACGTCGAATTCTCGCCTCGTGGAATCACTCCTTCTCGTACTTTCCGAAGATGAAAGGATGGTTCTTTCACTTCGTTACCTTGAACGGATGAGCTTCCGGGACATTGCGGCAGTACTTGATATTCCGCTTGCCAGGGTTGTCGGCCTCCACTCCAACGGGCTTTCGTTCATAAAGTCCAGACTTGCCCAGTCCTTCGAGTGGCCCAAGTGCCGCCTCAAGAGAGCCTAGTGAAAGGGGGAATTCATGTCGTCTGTTCAACTGTTGTCCTCTTTAAACCCTGACGTGCCGGCATGCATCAAGGGCAGCCAGAAGAAGAAAGAGGTTGCCCTAAGAAAGTACGCAGGACTCGTGAAGTATGTCGTCGAGAAGATTGCATCAGGTCTCCCTAGATGCGTGGATGTTGACGACCTTCTGGACGCCGCCGTGATCGGGCTTATGGATGCGCTGGAGAAGTTCGATCCCGGCAAGGGAATCAAGTTCGAGACCTATGCTGTCTGGCGAGTGAAGGGAGCCGTTCTCGACGAGCTCAGAGCGATGGACTGGGTGCCAAGAACTACCAGAAGAAAGGCCCGGTTCGCCGAAGCCGCGGCGAGGACACTTGATCAGAAGCTCGGACGGGCCGCGACGCAGGCAGAGCTGGCCAATGCGCTGGGAATGACTCCCGGTGAGCACGGCAGGTTGATGGAGGAAATAAGAGGTTCTCTCCTTATCCCGATCGAACGCACTGTCTCGAAGGATCTGGAACTCGAACAAGGAGGGCTTGAGGAGACTATCGAGGACGAGAACTCGCCCGACCCGGAAGCGCTGCTTGAAAAAGAGGAGACGGTGAAGCTGCTTGAAGAGTCAATTGAGAAACTTCCGGAGCAGGAGCGGCTTGTGGTGGCACTATACTACTACGAGGATCTGACTCTGAAAGAGATCGGAGAGGCGCTTCAGATATCAGAATCGAGAGTTTCGCAGATTCATGGAGAAGCGATGAAGAAATTGAAGACGAGGTTGGGAAGAAAGCTTGGCGAGGTCGCTCAAAGTTGAACTCATCCACTGAAACGGCAGCCGTCACAGTCAAAGCTGAACTTGACACACCAGAAGAACTTGACTCCCGGGCGCTGCTGGACGAGGTTTCGCAGAGTCCCACAAGAGTCCTTGTGGTTGATGATGAGGAAAATGTTAGGGAGATCTTCCTGGAACTCTTCAGGGAGAAGGGCCACGAGGCAGATTCGGCCAACACCGGCGAGGAAGCATTAAGGAAGATAAATGAGACGGAGTACGACCTTGTTCTCACGGACATTAACCTTCCCGGAGTCGATGGCCTCGAAGTAGTCAAAGCTGTAAAGGCGAAAAACGAAACGACCTGCGTGATTGTCATCACTGGTTATGCCTCCACAAGAACTGCAATAGATGCTCTCAGACACGGTGCGTATGACTACGTGACAAAGCCCTTCGATCTCTGGGAAGTAGCCCAGACAATAGACAGGGGTCTGTCAAGCTGCAGGCTGACTGCCGAAAACCAGCTGCTGCTCCAGAGACTGAAAGTGGCCAATGAGGAACTCAAACAGCACAAGGAAACGCTGATCGAAAAGATAGAGTTGGCAACGCGAAGACTGAGGACCCTCTACGAGTTCGGCAAAGAAATTACATCAAGCCTTAGTCTTGGAAACACTTGTAGTTCCATTACCGAGAAAGCAAGAGCACTGATTCTGTGCGACACGGTCTTCCTTTTTCTTTTTGACGAGAATTCGAGTCAATATTCCACTGTAGCAGGAAGCGGGGTTGAGAATCTCGGGATTTCAGAGGTCAAGTGCTCACCCTCTGATGGCTTCCCGGGAACGGCTCTCTCGCTGGAAACTCCCACTGTTCACACCAGGCCGAAGATATTGGGCGTAAACGGAGAGTACGCTCCTACGAAAGGACCAGGCGCGTGCCTTGTTGTTCCACTTTCGACTCTGGGAGAAAGAATAGGCGGGCTTCTTCTTGCAAGGGCAGAGGAGAAGCCGTTCTCGCAAGAGGATATGGAAATGTTGTCTTTGTTCGGGAGGCAGGCGGCGATAGCGCTTTCGAACGCAAGGCTCTATGAGAAAACGAAGGAGCTTGACAGATTGAAGTCCGAGTTTGTGGCAGTTGTATCGCATGAGCTGCGGACTCCGCTCACATCCATGAAAGGTTCAATCGATCTTCTGCAGGACGAGAGGCTTTTCAAGCCATCCGAAACTCAAAAGGAACTGCTCGGTATCTGCGACGCCAATGCCACACGGCTTATTAAGCTTGTATCGGACATACTTGATTTCTCCAAGATGGACTCTTCGAAATTGTCTATGGATTTCGAGCCGATTGATGTCGTTGAGGTGCTCAGACAATGCATCAGGAACATAGAGGGCCTCGCGAAACAGAAGAATTTGGGCATTCTGGCCGATCTGCCTGGACAAGAGGTGATTGTTGAAGCAGACGGGGCCAGGATCGAACAGGTGGTGACAAACCTTCTCGGCAACGCCATCAAGTTCTCTGAGGCACAGAGCAAGGTGTCCCTCTCCTTTACAGCCAGAGAGAACGAGATTGAAGTCGGGGTCAGAGACCAGGGGTCAGGAATCGCGGTCCAAGACATAAAGAAACTCTTCAAGAAGTTTCAACAGCTCGACGGCTCAATGACGAGAAAGGTCGGAGGGACCGGGCTGGGTCTTGTGATCTCGAAAGGCATAATCGAGCAGCATCATGGCCGGATATGGGTCGAAAGTGAGATTGGGAAAGGAAGCCTGTTTGCCTTCGCAATTCCACTCAAGCAGCCTGGGGCCGAGGGACAAGCGGCCATCAAGGAAATAGTTCCTCTGACTTGACAACATTGACCTCGAAAGCATAGGATTACCGCACGATGATAAGAATAGGTGTAGTCGGAGCTGGTTCGTGGGGCATCAACCACGTCAGAACATTCGCGCAGCTTCCTGTCTGCAAACTGACGATGGTAGCCGATCTCTCTGACAAAAGCCTTGCAGCCTCGAAGAGAATTGAGCCGTCCGTAAGAACCACGAAAGATCATAGCGAACTCCTCGCGAGTGATGAAGTGGATGCAGTCGTTATTTCATCCAGTGCAGAGACTCATTTCCCAATTGCCAAAGAAGCTCTCGAACACAACAAGGATATCCTGATCGAGAAGCCGTTTGTTCTCAAGATCAAGGAAGGCGAGGAGCTGGTAAGCCTTGCAGAATCAAAAGGCCGCATTCTCATGGTCGGGCATCTGCTCAAGTATCATCCGGCCGTGATACGGCTCAAGGAACTTGCGACATCAGGTGCTCTTGGAAAAGTCTTCTACATTTGCTCAAAGAGAGTGAACCTGGGCGTGGTCAGGGCAAACGAAAATGCCCTCTGGAGCCTCGCACCGCATGACATATCCGTCATGCTCTATCTCCTCGACCGCGATCCGGTCATGGTTGCCGCCACAGGACAATCTTATATTCAGAAAGGAATAGAAGACGTTGTTTTCTTCGCCCTCTACTTTTCCTCCGGAGAGATGTGTCACGGGCATGTAAGCTGGCTCGATCCTCACAAGATAAGGGAGTTCATCGTTGTCGGCAGTAAGAAGATGGCTGTTTTCGATGACATGGAAGCCACGGAGAAGATGAAGATATACGATAAGGGTGTCGAGGGTGCGCCCGAGAGTTATGCGTCCTACGGCGAAGCGATCGCTATCCGAATGGGTGACATTTATGTTCCCTGGATCAGGATGGTTGAGCCTCTGAGAAGTGAGGCGCTGCACTTTCTTGAGTGTGTGAAAGAACGAAAGACTCCTTTGACCGACGGGAAAGACGGGATGAGGGTATTGAGAGTGCTGGAAGCTGCCCAGCTCTCGCTCAGGAACGGCGGAACCCCCGTGAAATTGGAGTCCCACTGAAGAGCCGTTCTCAATATCAACGGCGTTTCTGATGCCGTGCCGATTGGAGACGGTCAGAATCTCAAAATGAGGAGGGTCTTGTGGAGAATTGCATAGCTCCAAGTGCGAAAATTGGGAAGGGCGTCAGTTTTGGAAAGGGTGTCATAGTTGAGGACAACGTTGAGATTGGAGAAGGCACAACAATAGGTTCATATGTTGTCATCCACAACGGAACGAAAATAGGCGCGCGTGTCCGGATTGACGACAATGTGGTCATTGGAAAACTTCCGATGAGAGCTGTTTTCAGCACACTGAAAGTGCCGGATACCCTTCCGCCTGCAAGCATAGGAGATGACTGCCTTGTTGGCTGCTTCACAGTTGTCTACCGTGGAGCAATGGTGGGAAAGAAGGTTCTTGTTGCCGACCTGGCTTCAGTCAGGGAGGACGTCACGATCGGCGAGGGAACGATTGTTGGAAGGGGCGTAGCGATTGAGAACAAGACAACGATCGGAAGCTATGTAAAGCTCGAGACAGGGAGCTACATAACAGCCTTCTCCACCATAGAAGATAGAGTTTTTGTCGCTCCAATGGTGACAACTACAAACGACAACTTCATGGGAAGGACGCAGGAGAGATTCAAACACACAAGAGGGGCAACCGTAAAAAAGGGAGGAAGAATTGCTGCAAACTCAACCTTGCTGCCTGGAATCGTAATTGGCGAGGACGCGGTTGTAGCCGCCGGCTCGGTTGTCACTAAGAATGTTCCTCCTTCGAAGATAGTCAAAGGGGCTCCTGCCTCCGTGTGGCGGGATACTCCGAAGGAGCAGCTTCTCGAGAATCAATAGTCACGGGAATTCCCTGACCGCGGCAAGCACGCGGCGGTGCGCATCTCATCGGGCATACAAGACTTCCTTTTCCCGTCCGGGAGAGGGATAGTGTGAAGTACAACCCCGGAGTAAAACATGGAAGTACCACTTCTTGACTTGAAGGTTCAATACGCGTCTCTGAAAAGCGAGATAGGGCAGGCCATCAATTCCGTTCTCGAGTCGCAGGAGTTCATTCTTGGAGCGAATGTTGCGAATCTCGAGAAGGAGATTGCGGGCTACTGCCAGACAAAGCACGCGATCGGAGTTGCCTCAGGGACTGATGCACTCCTTCTGGCACTTAAGGGATTTGAAGTGGGAAAAGGGGATGAGGTCATAACCTCTGCGTACTCCTTCTTCGCATCTGCCGGGACCATCTGGAATGCCGGCGCAACCCCTGTTTTCATCGACATAGAGCCCGGAAGTTTCAACATGAATCCTGAGCTTGTCGAGGCGGCTGTCACCAAGAGAACGAAGGCAATAATGCCGGTACATCTCTTTGGCCAGATCGCCTGGATGGATCCCATCATGGATATCGCAAGAAGGAAGGGACTGGCTGTCATCGAAGATGCAGCCCAATCTCTGGGCGCCCGCCAGAAAGATTCCGCCGGGACGGAAAGGAAGGCCGGGAGTATCGGCAGTGCCGGCTGCACCTCGTTCTTCCCGAGCAAGAATCTTGGAGGTTTTGGTGACGGCGGAATGGTAGTGACGAACGATGACAGAGCCGCAGAGAGAATAAGACTTCTCAGGGTCCACGGCGGGAAGGAGAAATATCTTCACAGCATAGTCGGCACGAATAGCAGGCTTGATGCGATCCAGGCGGCTGTCCTTCGAGTGAAGCTCAAGTCTCTTGAGGAATGGAACAGAAAGAGAAAAGAACATGCAATGTTCTATGACCGTGAATTCCGGGGCACTCCGGTTTCCACCCCAGTCGTCCGGAATGAGAATGTCTGTATCTATAACCAGTACGTTGTCAGAGTTCCCCAAAGAGACAAGGTGAAGGACCTACTCAAGAAAAAAGGCATCGGCACGGCCATCTACTATCCGCTTCCACTTCACCTTCAGGAGTGTTTTGCGGGCTTGAAGAATAAGAAGGGGGATTTTCCCGAGGCTGAGAAGGCCTCGATCGAATCCCTTGCGCTGCCCGTTTTTCCAGAACTTACGCCCGAGCAGAGAAGTTATGTCGCAGCCAGTTTGAAGGAAATAGTGAGCGAGGTCAAATCCGGTGGTTAGCTGGAGAACACGGTCAGGGAAAGAACGCAGCGCTACCTTGAACCCTTGCCCCTTAGGACAACCGGGATCGTCTTTGCAAGTATCAAGAAGTCCATCAAGATACCCCTTCGCTTGAGATAGAAGAGGTCATACCGGGATTTCTCGAAGGACTCCTCCTCACTGGATGCATATCCTTGATGAATCTGAGCCCAGCCGGTGATGCCCGGCTTTATCGAATGCCTCCAACCATAATAAGGAACAGATGTCTCCAACTGCTCCACGAAGTATGGTCTTTCCGGTCTCGGACCGACGATACTCATCTCGCCTTTGAGGACATTCCAGAACTGGGGCACCTCATCCAACTTTGTCCTCCTCAAGAACTTGCCGAACGAAGTGACCCTCTTGTCGTCTGCTTGAGCCCAGACCGGCTGTCCATCACCTTCGGCATCCCAGATCATCGTGCGCAGCTTCCACATCTTGAGTAGCTTTCCTGACTTCCCAACCCTGTCCTGCCTGATGAAAATACTACCGGGTGAGCTCAACCGTATCCCGGCAGCGATGAAAGGTAGAAGCAAGGAAAAAGCCGAGAGAGCGATTGACGAAAAGACTACGTCAAGAATCCTCTTGATCACTAGGTAGGGGGGCGAATCAGTCGTGCCGGCCACCTGAGAAACGAACCATCCGTGGTCGGTGGGGGAGAGTAATGCCTTTCCAGTCGCTTCTTCGTAAATCCCTGGCAGCGTCCTCAGTTCGACTCCCAGACTGCCGCAGCGCGCCAGGGCGCTGCCGAGGTCCGGGTCAACGGGGCCGGTCCCAGGAAGGATGATCGCATCCACAGATTCCCTCTTCACAATCTCCTCAAGCTCTTCAAGAGGGCCGAGGAAAGGGAATCTGAAGGGTATGGATTCATTGAGTCTGGTGCCGTTGTGATTGACTGAGCCGATTATTCTGTAGGGAAGGGCAATCTTCGTGAAGTCATCAGGAAGAGGGACTCTCAGGATTCCATCGTGTATTATGAGGGCTTTTTTCCCGCTTAATTTTCTTTGTGCTTCAACCCTGAGCTTCGGCATTGCACCTCCTCCCAAAGCATTCTTCAAACCCCGGACATCCAGGTGCAACCAGCCCAGATGCAGAATTACATCTATTCTGGAAACTCCGGCCAAATGAAGCCGGGGATTCGTTGCTAGTCTGTCCGGAATCTCACCTTAGGCTTCCGGTGAGACACAAAACCAAGTCCACAGTCAAGAAACTTGATGGCATTTTTAGCAGATTTCACCCCAGTGTCAAGACAAAAGTTGTACTCCACAGTCTTTTCAGAGCCTCAAGCATCTTCTTTGCGCATTTCTTGCCGGATACGATAATCAAATGGTTCGACGGAAGAATGGCGGTGGGAGCTTTGCTGGACAGCGTTCATGCGCCTTTGAGTAAGAGAATGCCGCCGCTCCCAAATTTCTTTCGAACCGGAAATTCAGGCAGAACTCTTGTCCCGGAAGCGACCCTGTTCCACCACGAATCCCCGGACGTCGACAGAATCTTCCCGTACTGCGGAGAAAGATATATCGCCTCTGCGTGAACCATGGAGAGGGCCTTGTCAAGCTGGTCGAAATCTGGGAGCCAGAGTCCACTCATTCCCGTGTACCAAGCCACGAAATCCGGGATATCGGAAATTACCAAGTCTCCCTCCTTCAGGTCTCTCCCGATTGCCTTCATGTCTTCCTCAACAGAGACCCGATCAAGGTCCAGCGCCCCGTGTTTCAGTTTGAGCGACACGGTTCTCATCTGCGCGAGAAGCATAAGAGAAACAACTATCAGAAGCGTGTTCCTGAGGAAAAAGACCTCCCTCCCGAGTTTCTTGAGCAGAGAGAAACATGCGCCCGAAGCAAGAATGAAGCACAAAGGAATCAGCGGCAGGAGGAGCATCGTGTCGAAAACGAACGGAGCCAGGGCAAGAACGCCGACAACAAGCGAGACGAGAACGAATTTGACAAAGCGTGCCGTTTCATTCTTTGGCCATCTCAGGAAGAAGGATAGAATAAAGAATGAAAGTCCCAATGTACCCAGGAAGCCCGGAAAGGCCCATATGTATCGCTGGAAATTTATCGCGCATTGTGAAACCACAGTGAGGAAGTTGGAGAAAAGGAACGACGCCGAAAACTGCATTGCAGGGTCTACGCTCCTTGCAATCTTCCACAGCGGAATGATCGGATAAAAACTCATGTGGAAGCTTGCTGTTGTGAAAACAGGGTTCCCAGTGACAATCCAGTTCCTTGCTTGAAAGGCAAGGAAGCTGATTACCGGGAAGGAGAGCAGAGCCGCAAGAACCAGTCCCCTCTTCTTCTCTGCCTGGTAAAACCCATAAACGGATAGAACGGGGAGGTAAATGATGAAGGAGATCTGCGTCAGAACGCCAAGTGCGAACCAAAATCCGCTCAACAGTGCTCGGCGCGCCGAAGGCGTTCCCGAAAGAAGGAACGTCGATAGCACGAAGAAGAACACCAGTTCCGTTGTCGGATAACCTAATGTGGTCACATCGAGGATTTCGGAGGAGAGCATGAACAGAAGAGAAGCGACTACTCCGGCCCCTCTTGAGAAGAGAGTTCTTCCGATGAGATAGATGAAAGGAATTGTCAGAACGAAGAAAAGGGCATTCACATGAAGAAGTATGCCTGCCCTGTGGCCAACAAAAGAATAGAGAATGGCGAGGAAATATGGATAGGCAGGTCCCCGCCAGAGGACCGGAAAAGTGCTGTCTCCCGGTTCTGCGTACTTGAGAAGCGCAGGGTAGGTGAATTTTGAGGTGAAGCCGTGGCCGTCTGCGATTTCTCTTCCGATTTGAAGGTAGTCCCAATAGTCAGAAAAGAGCGAGAAGCTCGGCCCTGGGAGAAGAGCGGCGAACATGATCCATGTGAAGACGGCGGCTGCGCAAAGGATGAGAATGTCACGAAACTTTTCAGAAAGCATTTAGGCTATCTTGCCTTGCAGCCGTGGCTGCTGCATTTTAACCTTCTCGAGATAGTCCAGAAAGAAAGCCAGGAACACGCCAAACACTCCGGCAGCGAAGGTGGAGACCAGAATAATTCTCTTCCTATTCGGTCCTGCCTTCCTCTCCGGCACCTGAGCCGTGTCCAGCACCTGCACAGTAGGACTATCTTTTGCTTCCTGTATTCTGGCCATCTCGTACTGCTGGGTCAGAAGTCCGTTGACTGTTTCCTGAACCTTGGCGTCCCTCAGAAGCCGAGCATATTGAAGGCTTAGATCCGGAAGTCTGGATGTCGGAATAAAGATGTCTTTTGATGACGGGTTCAGGATCTTTCCTTTACCTTCTTCGAGCTCCCTCAGCTTTTCTTTCAGCTCTTCCACCTGCGTTTTCAAAAGCTCTACCTGAGGATTGGTCGGTGTTGCATATGAGAGGAGAGTCTGGAGTTCGACTTCGCGCACCATCAGCTGGCCTTTGACATTGGCGAAGGCCTCAATGATGGCCTTGGACTGATCATCCAGTTTCACAGCCCTGTTTTTCTCCTGAAATGCTTTGACCGCGTCCTCTGCTGTCGCAAGCTCCTCGCTTGCCTGCTTCACCCTCGCTTCCACAAAGACTCTCATTCTCCTTCCGGACGTCGTCAGAATGCTCTTGTTGATTCTGTCCAACTCCTCCACGAAAGCGTTGGCAAGTGCTGCCGCTCTTTTGGGATCAGTGTCCACTACGGTGATGGATATGATGTCTTCCTTGGATTTGGTGACTCTAACCATCCCGTTCAGCGCGCCCCTGGCGTCGTCTTTGGTTTCGACTCCAAAGGCCTTCATCAAGTTAAAACGGTCTATGATTGCATCTTTTATCACCTGGCTCCTCAGGATCCCGACCCATAAATCGGCAGGAGTCTTTATTCCCAAAAAGCTTCCTCCCAGACTGCTGATGGCGCCAGGCAGCTGGAATGCTCCAGTAACTTCCTGCTGCGGCGGAAGAATACTCGCTGTTGCATCATATGTCTTGACGAGCCAGAGGCTGTAGACAAGGGAAACGAGGAAGGCAATACCGACAATCATCCCGATGAGCTGCCTCCGTTTCATCAAGATACGGAAGTACTCGACGGGATTAATCTCATCCTTTTCAAAGTTTTCTTGGGGAGTGCCGTTCATCCGCACCTAGAATGTTACGATCAAGACTCCTGCTGTCACTGCAATCTGATAAAGCACGGTAGTTATGTCTTTTATTTCTCTCAACCAGACAATTCTCTGAAGTTTTTCGGGTACGACAATTGTATCTCCCGGGTCGAGCTTGGAGGACATGAATCCTCCGAGGCCCAGAAATCCGCCTTCCTGCCTGTTGCTCTGGACTGTCCCATCTGCCTTGAGCACGTACATCTCTCTCTTGTCGGCATCCCTGGTCAAGCCGCCTGCTTTTTCGACATAGGTCGAGATTGATGCACCGGAATCATACACAAAGGCGGTCGGATTATAGATGGAGCCGATGACCTGAACCTGGCTCGGCATCCTGGGGATGTTCAGAGAATCACCGGCTTCGCAGGCAATGTCTGAGGAGGATCCCTTGAACTTCTCTAGAACATCCAACCTAATGGCGATTCTGCCCTGGGCCCTGGCCGCCCGCATCTTTGAGAGGAGGGCACGCCTCTGCTCCATAACTGTCCTCGCTTGCTGTGCCGCCTCTGCTGTGAGGGCTGCCTCAGCAGCCGCAGTTGATGAGGAAAGTATCTGCTGTTCCAGCCGGTCTATAGACTCATCGATGTGCCGCTGCTGGAGGTTTCTTGTTGACTCTCTGGTGAAGGCTGCACCTTTCAAGTATGCCTTGTCAGTAAAACCTCCTGCGCGTTCAATCAGGGATGACAGCGTCTCGCCTTTCTTGATTGTGTACTGCCCTGGAAACTTAACTTCGCCCGTGATGCTGGTCACCCGGTAGAGTTCCCATTCAGGAACAGTCCTGATAAAAAGGTAATCGTCCTGCGTGAGCTCGACGTCGTATACCGGATCTCCATCAATGGCCTTCTCAGGATTAACTATGATCTTCTCGGTCTTCGGCCCGGCGGGCGTCGGAGTGACCCTGGTCATCTCTGCCTCACCTGCGTATGCGTGCCTCTTCAGGCCTCCTCCGAGTTTCACAAGGTCCGAAAGTTTCATGTTCGGGCGATACTCATATTCCCCGGGTTTGTTTACCGCTCCCGTTACGCGGACATGTTCCCTGTCTATCAAATCCCATTTGTTGAAGATTGTAATCGTATCGTACGGCTTTAGCTTCAAGTTTTCTTTCTCATCACCCTCAAGCAGAAGCTTCCCTAAGCTGATCCACAAATACTCCTTGTGGAGGTCAGGTGGGACTAGCCGCTCTACAAGGGCAAAGTCCAAGAATGCATCAGGCAGAAGCTCGTCAGAGTTTCTTATGATGTCTTTTGCCTTGATCCCTTCCCTCCACTGGTAGGTTCCAGGCCTCAGGATGTTTCCTCTCAGCTCGATCGGATTAGTTACGGCCTGAGTGATGGAGAAGACCCTGACTAGATCGCCATCTCTCAGCACGATGTTGTCTTCCTCCGTCAGCTCTTCGAGATTGACATCGAGGGTCACCTTTGCCCGATTTTCAAAAACCCTTTCCACCTGAACCCGCTGGAGGTACCCGCTTGCAGTCACTCCCCCGGCCATCTCCAGAAAGGACGTGAGCCTTGTCTCTTCCTCAAGTTCATAGATCGCTGGCGCCTTGACATTTCCCGCAATTCCCACAAGAGGGCCGTTTGCCGGAACAAAGATCACATCTTCCGGCATCAACCGGATATCCTTGCTCTTGTCGCCCTTCATGAGAAAATCATACACATCGAAGTGGACAATGGTCGCCCCTTGTCTCTTCACTTGAACATCCCTCATTGAGCCAATCTTGCTCGGTCCGCCGGCTGCAAAAAGGGCATTGATGAGACTGGAGAGTGAAGAGAGAGTATAGCTTCCTGGTTTCTCTGCTTTTCCCACAATATAGACCATTATTGTTCTGAGCCTGCCCATGCCTACGTTTGACTTGACCTCGCCAGGTTTGTAGTAGCGGCCGAACTCCCTCTCCAGGAACTCCTTTCCCTCCAGGAACGTGAGTCCGGATAAATGCAATACCCCTGTTTCGGGGAGCGATATCTTCCCCTCCCGGTCAATTGTCACAGTGTGCTCGGCGGTAACCTTGCCCCAAAGGTTTATCCTCAATTCGTCCCCGGGTCCAAGAAGATAGCCCGGACCCACCGGGACGGCTTCAACCGGGGCAAAGGTGGAGGGAGGCTGTTCAAACAGGTCATAGCCGAATTGTCTCAATTCGGTGGAGACAGTGAGAGGACTTATTCCCCGGACATATTGCTCAAAAGGAGAGAGCGGCCTTTCAACCGGCGTTGGGGCTGCCTCAGCCGGGGCAAGCGTCTCCTCCTGCTTTCCCCGCGGACTCGTCTCCTTCAGCCTTTCTCTAGCTTTCTGGACCTGCTCAGGGGTGGGAGATTGAAACTGAAACTGTTGCGCTCTTTCGGCCGAATCGGCTTCCGGGGCATAAAACGCAGATGCAAGAGACAGTGTAGCCAGAAACAGGATGGCAATGGATAGATGTTTTGCTAGCATTATTCTTACCAGACCCCTTCGTCAGACCTGTAAGATATTAGGATTCCCAGACTTTGTCAAACCTTTTCGCATTCGTGGAATCGTCTTGGCTGCGCTTCCGGCGCTCGCCAGCCCGTTGCTCTTCGAGATGTCCTCTCACTATTCGTGACATTACCAGAACAGGTCAGGCGTTGGCACTGGACCCAGTACCCGGGCAAACGGACTTGGCGATCTCGATCGAGCACAAGTTCCTTCCCTATTCTTGACACCGATACGGCACGGTGATAGCTTGAGTTCTTGAGGCTTGCATTGAGACTCACATGAAGAAACCCCTCCAGACTTAGAGTGTACAAACCTTGACGATGAAAACTTTCCTGGGTGTGGACATAGGCTCTGTCAGCACTAATCTCGCTCTCATAGACGAAGACCTCGAAGTTGTGTTTCACCTCTACACCAGAACTCAGGGCGAACCCCTCAGTGCGCTCAAGCAAGCCCTTTTGCAGGCAGAAAAATTCTGCCGGAATTCCGTCACTATCTGCGGCGTCGGATCAACCGGGAGCGCGCGAAGGTTGATTGGGGAGGTGCTCGGAGCCGATGTGGTGAGGAATGAGATCACGTCTCATGCGGTTGCAGCCATACACGAAGTGCCGGATGTTCAGACTGTGCTCGAAATCGGTGGGCAGGATTCGAAGATAATAATCGTGAGAGACGGGGTGGCCGTCGATTTTGCAATGAATACCGTTTGCGCAGCCGGGACGGGTTCGTTTCTCGACCAGCAGGCAAGCAGGCTCGGCATTCCGATTGAAAGATTTGGAGAACTTTCACTTTCCGCCAAGTATGAGGTAAGGATAGCAGGCAGGTGTACTGTCTTTGCCGAATCGGACATGGTCCACAAACAGCAGATGGGCCATCCGCCATCAAGCATTGTGAGGGGACTCTCCAAGGGATTGGTCAGAAATTATCTGACAAATGTTGCAAAAGGAAAACAGATTCTATCACCAGTGATCTTCCAGGGTGGAGTCGCTGCAAACTCTGGGATACGGAGAGCATTCGAGGAGGAGCTTGAAACGAAAGTCATAGTTCCCAGGTACTTCAATGTCATGGGGGCAATCGGCGTGGCCATTCTTGCTGCCGAATTGGCAGGGGAGAATGGTCGCACAAGATTCCGTGGATTCCACATTTCAAGGAGAGACCTGCGAACGACAAGCTTCGAGTGTCAGGAATGCTCAAACCTTTGCGAGGTTGTGGAAGTGCTGATCGAAGGAGAGAGGATCTGCGGGTGGGGTGATAGGTGTGGGAGATGGTCTGCGACGGGAAGTAGAGAGGAGCTTGTAGGCGCCTAGGAGAAGCCGTGAGAATCGCCATTCCAAGGAGTCTTCTTTTCTACAGGTACTTTCCCTTCTGGGAGAGCTTCTTTTCTGCTCTTGGATATGATGTCGTTGTCTCAAAACCGAGCACGAAGGAGACGCTTGATGAGGGCGTGAAGGCATCCGTGCCGGATGTCTGCCTTCCCATCAAAGTTGCTCTCGGTCACGTCATCGAGCTTGCCAATAGCGCCGACCGCATATTCCTTCCGAGATATTTGAGTCTTGAGCCAGGAACATACAGTTGCCCGAAGATCATTGCATTCACTGATATGGCCAAAGGGACGATTGAGAATTTGCCTCCAATACTTGACCCTGTCATTGACCTGAGGAAAAGAGGCAACTCAGGCGAGAAAGCCTTTTTTGAGTTGGGGAAAAGCCTGGGTGCAAAGGGCCGGTCAATAAGAGAGGCACTAGAGGGCGCAAAGGTTTCTCAAGGGCTCTTCAAAGAAGAACTCGTATCGGAAGGTCCTATTCACTCGTTGAGAAAGAGGGGAATGCTCGGCTTCTCAAAACGAGGAAGGAACATGAATGGAGTTGGCACTGGAGAAGCAAGAAAACTCACGGTCGGAGTCCTTGGAAGACCTTATTGTCTGTACGACTCTGTGTTGAGTCTTGACCTTCTGGAGAGACTGGCTGCTCAAGGGCTATCTACGACTACGATTGACTGTTTCAGTTATCAGGATGTTGAGCGCGAGGCGGCTACTCTTCCGTTTTCTCTCTATTGGCTGAGTGCAAGGGAGATAGTTGGCGGCGCCTACCTGTGGCTCAAGGAAAAAGCAGTTGATGGAATAATTTACCTTATTCCATTTCAGTGCGGCCCGGATGCGCTTCTTTCGGTCCTGGTTTCCGGAAAGGCAAGAGAGGCCCGCGGAATTCCGTTCATGCCGCTCGTCGTCGATGAGCACACTGGTGAATCCGGAATCGTCACAAGGCTCGAGGCCTTCCTCGACATGCTCAAAAGGAGAAAATAGTGACAGTCACCTATTTCCTACAGTCACCTGTTTCCGGACCACCTGCGGCCAATGTAAGGAGATGACTTGAAGATCGCATTCCCGCACATGGGGACACTCACGACCTCGATGAAGTCCGTCTTCACGAAACTCGATCAGGAGTTCATTGTCCCTCCGCCGATAAGCGGAAAGACGGTTCAACTCGGCGTGAAGCATTCTCCGGAGCTTGTTTGTCTTCCTTTCAAGATTACGCTTGGGAACATGATTGAAGCTCTCGAGCTTGGCGCTGACACGGTTGTCACCGCAACAAGCTGCGGAAACTGCAGGCTGGGATTCTACTGGCCTGCCCAGGAGATTATCCTGAAGGAGCTCGGCTACAAGTTCAAGATGATGGCGATTAACTACGACAATCCGCTCGGCTTCATGGCGGAATTCAAGAAATTTGGCGGGGGGAAGAGCTGGCTTAAAGTCTTCAATGCTCTTCTTTTTGGAGTGAAAAAGCAGAGAGTGCTTGAATCTCTGGAAAAAGAGGCCATGAGGATCCGTCCGCTCGAAAGAAGAAGGGGAGACACGGACAGAATTCTGAGAAGTGCATTTGAGCGCGTAGATCTCGCATCAACGAAGAAGGAGCTTGCACATTCGAAAGAGGCTTCCCTAAGCGAGTTTCAGAGAATTGAAAAGTCACCAGGCCGTGAGCCACTCCGTGTGATGATTGTCGGTGAGACTTACATGATTGTTGAGCCCAACGTAAATTTCAACCTCATGGCAAAGCTTGGCGATTTGGGGATCCATGCAGAGAGAAGCTACTGGCTGGGAGAGCGAATCCTGAGGGCGCTGCGGCTCTCGCCGGACGGCCGAAGGCACCACGAGATGGCCAAAACATACGCTTATCCGTACATGAGATATCCTGAGCTCTGCACAGGCGCGCTTTCAATCGGCGAGACTATAGCTGCGAAGAAGGATGGTTTCGACGGTGTGATCCTTGTTATGCCCTTTACCTGCATGCCGGAGGTCTTGAGCCAGAGTCTCATGATGAAGGTGAGCGCCGAGCATTCAATACCTGTTCTCACCGTGATTCTGGATGAGCATTCAGACGATGGAGCACTTCTCACGCGGCTTGAAGCGTTCAGGGATCTGCTGGAGACAAAAAAGCGGAGAAGCTGCGCAACCCGCGGCTACTTCCTGAAGGAAGCCTCAAATCTAACCATGAACTCGCTGCCGCTCAGCGATTGACCACCACCTACCCACTGACCGGCAAAAAAAGGCCTTGCATCGCCGGCCAATGAGCCTACGTAACTTGCCCGCATCTTTGCCCTGAAACTATCGCTGCGCATGAAACTTAATTCCATGCCGGCTTCGTATACGTCGAGCGAGACGCCCGAGAGTCCTGCAGTGCTTACCCTTCCCATGGCAGGAAGCCAGGGCATTCCAAGTCTTCCCTGACCAAACCCGCCGAAGTTCACGAAAAGCATCGTACTAAAATCAATTGAATGGTCCAGAGTGACTGACACGAGATAACTTTCAGCATCGGGTCCCAGAGCGTAGCCTAGGCATCTACCTCCGTATATGAAGTCTCTGTTTGCGGTCTTTCCGGTTGCAAGTGTATCGAGACTGTAGTGAACGCTGTAAGTGTAGTTCGTAATTCTTGTGAGCTCCCAGTTGACGGTCACCCTTCTCTTGCCGTGGCTCTCCACTTTTCTCATACCGAGCTGAACGCCAAACCTGTTTGGAGCATCTGCTTTCTCAAATATAAGGTCGTCTGCGAGGATTTCTCCGTATATGTGGGCTCCTTTCACCGGCCTCCAGTTGAAGTCGGCAGCCATCATCACGTTGTTTCTCTGAGGATCGCCAAGCGTGTGGCCGGCAGGAATCCCGCTATCAAGGTACAGGAACCTTGGTACGAAAGAGTAAGGCACAATCGAAATCAGATAAACCGGATCCGGGCTTGGCGAGTAGTATCTTGCTGCCTCAGAAAGACTGAACTGGAACTTCTTCGTGACTGCGAAATCCACCCTGTGAGCGCTGAGGTAGCTTCCATTAAGCTGGTCGAGGACACCTGTCATGGCTGTTCCTCTTATCCTTCCTTTTATTCCTTTTGATGCAAGAACCATGAAGTAGTCGGGCGCATTGTCCGAAATAAGAAGTGTACCTGTGACTCCCGGTCCCCACCTGAGTTTTTCTCTACCCAGAAGCAGTCCCATGTATCTTGTATCAATGCTGAGATATGGCCGTGATACGCTCATTGCAAAATCCGGTATGTTGAAAAGTTTCTCGGCCCCAAACCTGTCGGGATTGATGACTCTCCCGACAGAAAGCTCTTCATGGAGGAAGAAGCCGGGAGGAATCCCGACAGAAACATCACCGGCAAGCCGAGATCCTTCATCAAGTCTGATGCGGTCATCGGTTGTTTTTGATGCGACAAGGTCTCCCTTCAGGAAAACGCGCGCGCCCATATCCGGTTCTCTAATCTCGATGGCCGGAAGCGTTCTCTTGTATCCCGAATCGATCCCAATGTCATCGAGCTCTCTTGAAAACTCCCTGAGAAGCCGTGACATTCCAATGTGTTTCTTCAACTCAGGGTCTTCCCTCAGTGATTTAAGAAGTGAAAGAGCTATCTCTTTTCTCGTGAGCGGCTTTGTGAAAACGAAAATCGAATCAACGTGCCCCTCTGCCCAGAGATCTTCCAGTTCTTCATAGATCCAACTGTCAGTCGGAAGATACTCAGGGTAAAGAGGGTACGAATAGACCGGGAATGCGAAGAGCGTGAAAAGGCAAAGCAAAGCTATGCGGAACATGCAACTCACGCTATTCCACTTAAATCCCTCAGTCAAGAAGCAAGGTATGCTTGATCTAATTGGTGGAACAGGTCACGTGCGTCATAGGCGCTGGACATATATCGAAGCCGGGAAGTGGACACGCTCGGGGGATCCCTGCTCTGCTCTTGGATCAACCGCAAGGCCGTCGCAACCGGGGGCTGGGCGATAGTCAGGGAAGACTTCCTTCAGGACATCTGGGCGATCGTAATGGAGTTGGCTCATACAGAACAGAATTCGCGTGCTTGGGTTCTCTGTGAGGTAGGCTCGCAGGAGCGATGTCTCCTGCCAATGAAAGTAGGTATGGAGTACGTCTCGCGGATAGTCAAATGGGAGGAATATGTCATGAAAGTGCACGACGACTCCGGTAGCGAGACGGGGAACCACCTCGAGGATGATAAAGTTTACGTCGCTGCCTGGCCTGACGGTATGTGATGAGTCGATGAAGAGCAAGTCGCCCGCAGACAGTTGCTGGAAAGTCTCAAGCGAGACATCCTGGACGTGAGTCTTCCGAACTTCGACGTCCCGCAACGCGAGGAGTGGCCTCGAGGGATGCGGCTCGATCGAAACTAGCCTGGCTGGGGGGGCGCCTTCGCGTGTGTTCTGGGCGACAGCGGCGGCCATGCAAGCAGTTGTCACCCCCCCGCCAACTTCGATGATGGTGGCGGGCCTGAGATACCTGACGACTGCGTGAAGTGCCTAGGCTTCGATTGCACCGAACCCTGGACCAAAGTTGTGCTTGACGGCATCGTGGTAGAAGGGATTCCCGGCATATTCACTTTGAAAGGGGAGACAGACGTCTCTTAACACAACGACCTGCTCATTCAGGGTGACGGATATGCCAGGAAGGAGCGATTTCCTTGCCCACTGTGAGCGAGTCTTGGCAAGCTCGCGGACGTTGGCGATTGGAACATAGTAATGTGCCGGCAGGATGTATATACCCGCCCGGCACCCGGCTGAATACAGCGAGAAGGACAATCGTTTCAGTCCTCTGCGGATGCGGGTCATCACGGTTCCAGGCCCTCCTTCACGGGCTAGCTACTGCTTATACAGTTTCCAGGATAATCGCTCTTATATGCGATCTTGTCAACATAACACGCCGGCTGTACATTTCACGGCAGGCGGTTGACCGAAGCGGCGCACTTGTGATAGGTTTGGAAAAAGTGCCTCCTGGCTGGAAGTGTTTTTCCCCGAGTTCAGAAAAACCCGAGGGTATAGTCAGTGCTCGAAAAATCGTACGATCCTAGACTTGTTGAGGCCAAGTGTTACGCCAGCTGGCTCGAAAAGGGATATTTCCGGGCTTCCGCCAACACCAGGAAGGAAGTGTTTTCCATCGTAATCCCGCCTCCGAATGTCACCGGCAGCCTTACCATGGGGCATGTTCTGAACAATACGATCCAGGACATTCTTGTCAGGTGGAACAGGATGGAAGGATTCGAAACGTTGTGGCTCCCGGGCACTGACCACGCCGGAATCGCCACCCAGAATGTGGTTGAAAGAAGACTTCTCGAGAAAGGCATCAAGAGAAACTCACTCGGGAGAGAGAAATTCGTTGAAGAGGTCTGGAAGTGGAAGGCGCAATATGGCGCAACAATCGTGAAGCAGCTTCAGAAGCTCGGCTGTTCCTGCGACTGGGAGCGGGAGCGTTTCACGATGGACGAAGGGCTCTCAAAAGCAGTCATCCAGGTTTTTGTGAGTCTCTACGAAAAGGGTCTGATTTATCGCGGGAACTACATCATAAACTGGTGTCCGAGATGCGAGACCGCGCTCTCCGACGAAGAAGTTGAATACAGAGAAACAAAGGGAAGCCTTTACTACCTCAAGTACCCGATAAAGGGCTCAAAGAAGTTCATGACTGTTGCGACTACCCGGCCGGAGACAATGCTGGGAGATGTGGCCGTCGCGGTGAATCCAAAGGACAAGAGATACAAGCACCTGGTCGGAAAGACAGTCATGCTTCCTTTCATGAGGAGGGAGCTTCCCATAATCGCTGATGATTATGTTGATCCGAAGTTTGGCACGGGCGCTGTGAAAGTCACTCCTGCGCATGATCCGAATGACTTTGATATGGGACAGAGACACGGGCTCACGCCGATCAGTGTCATGCGCGGAGACGGGATGATGAACGAGAATGCAGGAGACTTCCAGGGTCTCAACAGATACGAGTGCAGGGAAAGGATAGTTGAGGGTTTGAGGGACAGAGGATTCCTGAGCAAGGTTGAGGAGCACGACTTCTCTGTCGGACACTGCTCAAGATGCGAGACTGTGACAGAGCCTTATCTCTCGCTTCAGTGGTTTGTGAAAATGAAGCCGCTTGCCGAGCCAGCCCTTCAGATGTTCAGAAACGGCACGCCCAAGTTGTTTCCGAAAAGATGGGAAAAAGTCTACGTTCACTGGCTTGAGAACATTAGAGACTGGTGCATATCAAGACAGCTGTGGTGGGGACACCGAATTCCTGTCTGGTATTGCGATGATCCAAAGTGCAAAGGAATCTGTGTCGGAGTGGAGAAACCGGATGGCTGCCCGGAATGCCGATCTTCCATGCACCAGGATGAAGACGTCCTTGACACCTGGTTTTCCTCGTGGCTCTGGCCATTCTCGACTCTCGGGTGGCCTGAGAAGACAGAAGATCTAGAGGCGTTCTATCCGACCTCCGTCCTTGTCACGGGACACGACATAATCTTTTTCTGGGTCGCAAGGATGGTCATGGCAGGGCTGGAGTTTACAGGGCAGGTTCCTTTCAAGAACGTGTACCTTACTGGAATGGTGCGCGACGAGCTTGGTAGAAGAATGAGCAAGTCTCTTGGAAATTCCCCTGACCCGTTAGAAGTGATTGATGAGTTTGGCGCCGATGCGCTCAGGTTCTCGATGTGCCTGCTCACGCCCCAGGGCCAGGATATTCTTTTCTCGAAATCAAGACTTGATACAGGAAAGCACTTCGCCAACAAACTCTGGAACGCCTCACGGTTTGTGCTCATGAATGTTGATGGAACACCTGTCGATGAGCTTCCGGAAATCGAGGACCTCTCCCTTCCCGACAGGTGGATCCTCAGTAGATTCGCAGGCGCGAGCAAAGACGTTACACGTCTCATCAGGACTTTCAGATTGAATGACGCCTCATCGCGGCTTTATGAATTCGTCTGGCACGACTTCTGCGATTGGTACCTTGAGATGGCCAAGCACCATCTCACGGACGGCTCTTCGTCCTCCGAGTCTGTAAAGAAGACCATGATTTGGGCTCTCTCTGGAATTCTCCGGCTGCTCCATCCGTTCATGCCATTCATCACCGAAGAGCTCTGGCAGACTCTCCACAAAAACGATTCGAGCATAGTCGTGTCGGAATGGCCGAAGGGAAAGCGGGGCTGGCTTGACAAGAAAACAGAGCATGAGATGGAGACTGTGCAAAGAGTGGTCACTGCAATCAGGAATCTCAGATCGGAGATGAATGTTCCTCCGGGCAAGAAAGCCTCATGCTTCATCAGGATGGCCGGAGAGGAAAAGGAGATTATCGAAAGATGCACTGATTATGTGAAACTCCTTGGCAAGGTTGATAAACTCGAAGCCGGAGCTTCCATCGAGCGCCCCGGGGTCGCCGCCACTTCGGTGATTCCGTTTGCAGAGATATTCCTTCCTTTGGAAGGGCTGATAGATGTCCAGGCTGAAAGAACAAGACTGGTAAGGGAACTTGAGAAGGTCCTTAAGGAATTTGAAGCCTCGAAGAAGAAGCTCTCGAATGAAGACTTCCTCATCAAAGCCCGTAAGGAAGTAGTGGAAAAAGAAAAGACGAAACTTCAGACTCTCGGGCAGACCAAGGAAAATCTCGAGAAGAGCCTTTCATCACTAAACGGCAGCTAAAGGCAAGCCGCCGGTTCTCGAGCTTCGATTTTCGCTGCGGGATTGGGAGGTGTTCCATGATGACAAATAGAAGGGTGATGCTCCTGTCTTTTATGATTCTCTGCCTCGTTCTGGCTGTCCCATCTTACGGAAATGAACTATCTCTGACTATCTATCCCAGAGGCCTTGTTCTTGTCAAAGAGGTGAGGAATGTGACCCTCGAGAGGGGAAGAAGCGAGGTTTCGCTGGAAGATATCCCTGCGACAATTGAGCCGGGCTCGATCCTGGTGGGAGCAAAGGGCGGCGCCCAGCTTCGCATCATCGAGAAGAGATACGAGCCGGCGACGATGGGAATCGGAAAACTCCTTGAGAAATACATCGGACAGGAGGTTGAGATTCTCACGAAAGGCGAGAAAGTCCTGAGAGGGCAGCTTTTCTCCTCTGACGGCTCGGGCATTGTTCTCTCGGATGCGCAGGGTGCGAGGTTTGTGAGCAAAGACGAGGTGCGCGAGATAAATTTCGCTTCAGTTCCTGATGAGCTTCTTCTGAAACCGACGTTGTTCATTCAGGTAAACTCCGATAGGGCGGGTAAGGAGGACCTGGAGATCAGTTATCTCGCGAGTGGAATAACCTGGCGTGGCGAATATGCCGCGAAACTTGACGGGACTGAGGAAAAGCTCATTCTTTCCGGTTCCGTCTCGCTCGAGAATATGGCGGGCGCCCGGTTTCAGAATGCAAAAGTTAAGTTTATCGCCGGAGATGTCAGGAGGGCGGAGGAAGCAGGGCCGCGGCCAAGATTCGTTGGTGAAGCACGTGCGATGGGAATGGCGCCTGCCCTGGATTCCGGGATGGAAGAGGAGCCCGTTTTCGAGTACCGCACCTACAAGCTGCAAAGAGTTGTAACAATCGACCAGCAGGAGACAAAGCTCGTTTCGCTCTTCGACCCACAGACGGTAGCAGTGAAGAAGCTGTTCAGATATGACGGGGCAAGGTACGGACAGAAAGTCGCCGTCAATCTGGAATTCATGAACAGTGAAAAGGATGGGCTCGGAATTCCGCTTCCTGCCGGAAAGATCAAGGTTTACAAGGAATCTCCTGACGGCTTCTCGGAGTTCGTTGGCGAAGACAGAATTTCTCATACCTCAAAAGACGAAAAGGTAACACTTTTCCCGGGGTTTGCTTTTGATCTTGTCGGCGAAAGAACCTTGAAGTCGTCGAGCAGGATCACCGACAGGATGAGGGAAGAGAACATCGAGATAGTGTTGAGGAATCATAAGAGCGGGAGCGCCGACGTTCTGGCTGTTGAGCATTTCGGCGGAGACTGGGAGATCATCAAGAAATCCCATGAGTTCGTGAAGAAAGATGCATCAACTATCGAGTTCCCGGTGACGGTTGCGAAAGACGATTCAGTGACTGTATCCTACACAGTGCGAATCAGGAGCTAGGAAATCTCTCTCACAGCCTCCTATGCTTCATCCAGACGGTAGAGTGGGGAGCTAGCAAGGATCTCATCCTCAATCTTCCTCTCCCCTTCCGGAGAGGACAAGGGGTGAGGGGGATTCCAAAACCTCATGGCAAGAAAAGAAACCACTTTCAAACTCCGCTCTTCCTACACTCCCCAGGGCGATCAGCCGAACGCGATTGAAGAACTCACAAGAGGCATTGAGAATGGTAAAAGGTGCCAGACTCTCCTCGGCGTAACAGGTTCCGGAAAGACCTTCACGATAGCAAATGTAGTCCAGAATGCCGGCCTTCCCACTCTCGTGATTTCTCACAACAAAACGCTTGCGGCACAGCTCTACGGAGAGTTCAAGTCGTTTTTCCCGGACAATGCAGTCGGATATTTCGTCAGCTACTACGATTACTACCAGCCTGAGGCATATGTTCCCCAGACGAACACATACATAGAAAAGGATGCTTCGATAAATGAGGACATAGATAGACTCAGGCTGAGCGCAACTTCAATGCTTCAAGAGAGAAACGACTGCATTATCGTGGCAAGCGTTTCGTGCATATACGGGCTTGGCTCTCCCGATGATTGGAAAAACCTGATGGTGTATCTCATGAAGGGCGATCTGGCGGACAGAGACGAGGTGCTCGAGAAGCTGGTTCAGATTCAGTACTCGAGGAACGACATCGATTTCAAAAGAGGGACATTCAGAGTAAGGGGAGAAGTGGTCGAGGTAAGACCCGCGTACGAAGAGACAGCGCTCAGGATAGAGTTTTCGGACGATATTGTCGAGAACCTCTCCATAACAGACCCTCTAACCGGGAAGAAACTGACCGGGCTTGAGAGGGCGGCGATCTACCCGGCAAAGCACTTTCTGACGACTCCTACGAGGCTCGAATCGGCAATGAAGGCCATTGAAGAGGAACTTGAACAGAGGCATGGAGAGCTTCTTGCTCAGGAAAAGTACGTTGAAGCGCAGCGGCTGAAGATGAGAACAAACTACGACCTCGAGATGCTCCGTGAGGTTGGGTATTGTCCGGGAATCGAGAACTATTCAAGACACCTTGGGGGGAGAGAACCAGGTGAGAAACCGTACACTCTCATTGACTATTTCCCGGAGCGATTCCTGATCATCGTTGATGAATCGCATGTCACAATTCCCCAGGTCGGCGGAATGTACGAAGGGGACAGGTCAAGAAAAGAGACGCTTGTTGAGTATGGTTTTCGTCTTCCATCTGCCCTTGATAACAGGCCACTGAGATTCGATGAATTTGAGGCGCTTGCCAAACAGATCATATTCGTTTCAGCAACCCCGAGTGACTATGAGATAGAGAAGTCCGGCGGGGTTGTGGTTGAGCAGATAATAAGGCCCACGGGACTCGTTGATCCAAGGGTGACTCTGAGACCGGTTGAGACCCAGGTTGATGAGCTTCTTGAGGAAATCAGGAAGAGGGTTGAGAAAAAAGAAAGAGTGCTGGTCACAACGCTCACAAAGAGGATGTCTGAAGACCTGACCGAGTATCTTCATAATATGGGTGTCAAGGTGCGGTACATTCATTCGGACATCGGGGCAATAGAGCGAGTTGAGATATTGCGAGGTTTGAGGCTTGCGGATTTTGATGTTCTTGTCGGGATAAATCTGCTCCGTGAAGGGCTTGACTTGCCGGAGGTCTCCCTTGTTGCCATTCTGGATGCAGACAAGGAGGGTTTTTTGCGGTCGGAAAGGTCCATCATACAGACTTCGGGCAGAGCTGCAAGGAACGTAGGCGGCGAAGTGATTCTTTTCGCCGACAAAATGACGTCGTCCATGAAGAGAGCGATAGACGAGACGAATAGAAGAAGGGAGAAACAGCTTGCCTACAACAAGAAGCATAACGTTGAGCCGAGATCAATTGTGAAGTCAGAGGAGGAGGTACTGAGAGCAACGTCCGTTGCAGATGCTGCGCGAGGCAGTGAAGAAGAGCCGGTACTTCCAGCTTTCCAGGAAATGGAGAAAGAGGAGCTGTTGAAACTCCTGGAAAGGGAAATGCTCCTTGCGGCCAAGAAATTCGAGTTCGAGAAAGCAGCAAGCTTGAGAGACCGGATAGAAGAGCTCAGGATTTCTGAACCAGCTCCTCCCGGGAAACCGGGCACCCGATCCGGAGGTCGAGGAAGAAGATGAAAATCGAAACAATTGCCGAGCCCCTTGTGAGATTGGCTTTAACCGAAGATGTCGGTGAGGGAGATGTGACGACAGAGGCGATAATCCCTGAAGGCCTCAAGGCGACTGCATATATTGTCGCCCGGGGGGAGGGCGTGCTTGCGGGATTAGACGTGGCACGGCTCGTATTCTCAACCGTCGACAAAAACCTGGAATTCAACCCCCTCATGAGGGACGGGGAGAAACTTGAAAGTGGGAAAAGGGTATGCGGGATAAGCGGGAAAGCGAGATCGATTGTCACGGCCGAAAGGGTCGCATTGAATTTCCTCCAGCGGATGTCCGGTGTTGCCACGCTGACACGAGCATTCGTTGACAAGATTCAGGGAACCGGCGCGAAGATAGCCGATACAAGGAAGACAACGCCCGGAATCAGAATACTTGAGAAGTATGCTGTCAAGGTTGGGGGAGGAGTGAACCACAGGTTCGGACTTTTCGACATGTACCTTGTGAAGGGTAATCATGTCAGGGCAATGAAGAGAATCAAGGAAGCCGTTCAGAAGATAAACGAGCGGATGAAAGAAGAGAAGCAGGAGCTTCCGGTTGAGGTTGAGGTTAGGACCCTTGATGAATTGAAAGAGATCCTTGATCAGGGAGTTGACAGAATCATGCTCGATAACATGGATGCCGGTCAGATGAGGAAGGCGGTAGGAATGATCAGGGAGGGTAAGAAAGGAAGGGTGCCTGATATTGAGGCCTCCGGAGGCGTAACGCTCAAGAATGTGAGGACAATTGCGCTCGCCGGAGTCGATCTCATTTCTGTCGGAGCGCTTACTCATTCTCCCAAAGCCATTGACCTCTCCCTCGAGATCGATGAAACCTGGGAAGATTGAATGGGGCGTATGAAAGGCGCCGGAGAAAGCAAACCGGGTGCATCCGAGCATGCCCTCTGGTCAAAGGAGCGAATCCTCTCTCGCCTCGAGACTGTGAAGCTCGGACGCAATGTGAGGGTCTATGACCGTGTGGGTTCAACAAACGATATCCTCCTTGCGCTTGCTGAGGAAGGAGAAGAAGAAGGCCTGCTTGTCATTGCTGAGGAACAGACGACGGGCAGGGGGAGACTCCGGAGGAAGTGGTATTCGCCACGGGGAGTCGGCATCTGGATGTCCATTCTTTTGAAGCCGGACGTTCCTGCTGCTCTCGCGCCCGGCTTGAGTTTCGTAGCGTCGGTCGCTGTGGTAAAGGCAATACGAAGGGTCACCGGACTCTCTGCGTTTGTGAAGTGGCCAAACGACGTTCTGGTTTCAGGAAAAAAGGTCGCCGGGATTCTTACAGAGATGGCGGCGGAGCCCGACAAGATAGAGTTCATAGTGCTCGGAGTCGGCATCAACGTGAATCAGGATAATGCTTCGCTACCTGATGCGGTGGGGGCATCTGCCACCTCTTTGGGTCTGGAACTTGGGCGAAGGGTTGACCGTTACGATGTTCTCCTCTCTTTTCTTTGCGAGCTTGAATCCCTCTACCTTACTTTTTGCAGGTCGGGACTCGATCCGCTCCTTGAGGAATGGAAAGGGATGACGGACATGTGGGGGAAGAGAATCTCTGTCAGGTGCAGAGGAAGAGTTATCGAGGGCATCGCGCACGACGTGGACGAAAGCGGAGCCCTCATTGTCAGGCTTGACTCCGGCATCCAGGAGCGCATACTTTCTGGCGACGTCGGTTTCGTGTGAAAGACGAAATCCCCTCACCTTATTCCTCTCCCCAGAGGGGAGAGGTTGGTGAGCGGGTGTGGTTAGCGCAATCGAGGCGATGCCAAGGATAGGGAAACATGAATTGTCCTTCTTGCGGGAACAGTGACAACAAAGTCATTGACTCACGAGCCACGAGAGACGGGAGGGCCGTAAGAAGAAGGCGCGCCTGCAAGGCCTGCAAGAGGAGGTTTACTACCTACGAGTACGTCGAAGATGCACAAATCGTAGTTGTGAAGAAAGACGGGAGGAGGGAGCCATTCTCGAGGGACAAACTCTTCCGTGGCATACAGAAGGCCTGCGAGAAAAGGCCGGTTCCGCAGGATTCCATATGGGCAATCGTTGACAAGATTGAGACTGAATTTCAGAAGGAGCTCCAGTCAGAAGCCGCCTCCGCAAAGATTGGCGAGATGGTAATGGAGGAGCTTTCGGAGCTGGATGAGGTGGCATATGTGCGTTTCGCTTCTGTTTACCGTCACTTCAAGGACATAAACCAGTTCATGGACGAACTTAGATCCATACTTGGCGAGAAGTGAAAAGAAAGGGTTCTAGGGTTCCAGGCGCCCGAATGCTTGAAGAATGTGTTGAGTGATGCAATCTGTTTTTCTTGAACCCTCGAACCCTTTACCCCTATCAACTGGATACCCTGATTGGGAATCTTCAGCTTTAGAAAAAAGAAAACGGGAGAGGTCGAGATGCCGTTTCTCGAGCATCTCGAGGAGCTGAGAAAGGCAATTCTACTCAGCATCGCGGCGGTCGCAGTCTTCACCATTTTCGGCTGGGTCTTCTCAAGGGAATTGATGAATTTCCTTGTGAGGCCGATCGGAAAAGCAGTTTTCCTGTCGCCGGCCGAGGCCTTCGCCACGCGATTCAAGCTTTCAATCATTATCGGAATTCTGGTTTCGCTTCCGTACGTGAGCTACAAGGCATGGGGGTTCATTGTCCCGGGACTTCTTGAGAACGAACGGGCGCTCCTCTTTCCCTTGGTCGTTCTTTCGACAGTCTTGTTCCTCCTGGGCGTTTTGTTCGGATACCTCGCTCTTGTGCCGATAATCGTGAAAGTCCTGATTGGCTTCGGCGGGCCTTCGGTGACCCCTATGATTTCGGTATCGAACTATCTTGGATTCGTGATGAGGCTTTGCCTTGCCGCGGCAATTCTCTTCCAGCTTCCAATAGTTGCGTCAACATTGACTTGGTTCGGTATCCTTTCTCCCAGGTTCCTGATGGAAAAGTGGCGCTATGCAATTGTTATCATCTTCATTCTCGGCGCAGTTCTGACTCCCGGCGGCGACGTGATTTCACAAATTGCAATGGTCATCCCGATACTGATTCTGTACGGCATCAGCATAGCTTTCTCTGGATTTGTGTGGGCGAGAAAGAGAAAAACCGCACTCGCACCTAATGCTTCTCAGGAGGGTCTGCGGTAGGTATGATTGCCAACCGGATGATTTGAGATTGAGGAGGTGACGAAAGAAATGCTTCTGGCGATTGACGTAGGGAATACAAACATAGTCATCGGGGTCTTTGACGGAGAGAAGCTCACGAAGGAGTGGAGACTCTCTACCTCGCCCCAGCGAACTGCCGATGAGGATGCGCTCACCATAACAAACCTCCTCGATGGATGCGGTATCGATGTGAAATCGATAAAAGGAGTCGTGATTTCGTCGGTGGTTCCTTCCCTTACGCCGGGATTCGAAGAAATGGCAAGAACTTTCCTGAATGTAAGCCCCGTCACCATCAGTTCCGGCCTCAAACTCGGGATCAAGATACTTTACCTCGATCCGTCATCGGTCGGCGCCGATAGAATCGCAAACGCAGTCGCGGCCATGGAGTGCTATGGGAAGCCGGCCGTCATAGTTGACCTTGGAACAGCAACGACCTTTGATGTGGTTTCCGAGGATGGAAGTTATGCCGGTGGCGTCATAGCTCCCGGAATGGGCACATCTGCAGAGGAGCTCTTTCGCAGAGGTGCCCGGCTCGCGCGAGTTGAGCTCAGAGCGCCGGCAAAGGTCATCGGAAGGACGACCGAAGAGAGCCTGCAGTCGGGAATAGTTCACGGTACTGCAAGCCAGATAGACGGCCTGGTCGAGAAGATCACAAAAGAGATGGGTCTTTCTCCGAAGGTCATCCTGACCGGAGGGAACGCGCCGATAGTGAGCCCTCTTCTCAAGACTCCTCACACACTTGATGTGTCCCTTACGCTCGCGGGTCTGAGGATTCTGCACGAGAGAAACAGACCCAGTGCCAGGGTCTGATCAGCCGGGTCGGCTAGTGTCGTGTCCCGGAAATTCCTTGTCTATGTCTTTGCCCCGGGACACGACACTT
>JASEGR010000026.1 GCA_030017955.1 Candidatus Eisenbacteria bacterium | reverse complement strand
GGGGCCGTGGAGCGTGCACTCTCCACGGCCCCTCAGATGGGCCTCTGCGCGTGGCTCTGAGAGCCCAAAGGGGGAGCTACCCCCACCGCCGAAATCTGCTACGGAATATTAAATTCTATGGCCTCCGCAATCTCTTTTTCGGCTTCACCATCAAAGCACCATCTCCCCGAAAGCGGATCGTGTAAACAAAATCGGAGCGGCAGGACGAAGCCGAAGCAGGCCTCATGCCAACCCCCACGGACTGTCCTGTACCAAATCCTGCCGTATGCCGGTGGAGCCTTGAAGCCCGAAAGGATGGCTGCCCTATTAATATCCGCGCACTCCATGAACGCGAAGTCGTCGCAGTCCGGGTAGCTATCGTCTCCATCCGATCCGGCTCTTTTATTTCCACCGTACTTGAACCGAAATACCCGGCTATGCCTTTCAACAAGGCCAACCAGGCTTTTCTCTCCTGTGACGGTGTAGGCCTTATCACGAAAGCTCGTCTCCCGCCCTGGAGAAAATTTCCCCAAAGCCGTGGACAGATCGTCCTTGCTCACGAGTATGGACGATTTCAGGTAATTCCGCCATGGCCACATTCATTTCGCCCCAAGCCAGTAGAAGAATCTTGCCACTAATAGAACGATCACCATTCTCATCCCCGTCTCCCCCCCGGCCAAGGCGGACACCCCCAGGAGAGAGGGCGCCGCCAAAGCCGGAAGCAGCCTAGGCACCCCGCGTTACCGGTCAACACCCATGCAGATGTACGAAATTACCTCCGAGGATATGTCCTGGGCGCCGGGGGTGACAAAGGCGAACCCGGATGCCGTGGTCGTGGAACCCAGGATATCATTGGCATCCTGACCGCTAAATACACAAGCGGGGGCGTTCGTGTAGGCGGTGCCGAACGTAGCCGTGCAGGTATCCGCCGCGCTGCTGCCGACGGTTATCTTCCCAGAGTTGTCGCTGCCGATGATCGAGGGGGAGGTACCGCAGTTCGTCAGGGCAGGCGTGGTTCCACTGCTAACGGCATGTCCGATCGCGTTGATGAAGAACAGCGGCGCTTCATTCGAGTCGCGAATCGAGAGCAGGTCTGCGGTCGGAGTGGCGGCCGCCGTGATGACCGTGCCAGAGGAACTGGCGTTGAGCATCACGATATCTTCCATCGAGTCCGGAGAGGTGTCGTTTATGCCGAGGAAACCATTGGTGTCCGATACGAACAGGACGTTCCGCGTGTCGTTATCAACGCGGACGTTGCGATTGTTGGCCGCCGCAATGGTCAGGTCATTACTGCCCGAGCTGATCCCCCCGACGTTCCCGGCCACATCTGGATCATGCCATTCCAAACCGCTGGCACCGTTATAGATAACCGTGGACGCTGAGACGCCGAAGACAATTTCGCCAGTGTTCCTGATCCGCATCCTTTCAGTGTTATTCGTGCCAAGGACGGTGCTGGTATTGCTGACGGACCAGATGGCGTTCGCGTAGGCCACCCCGGTCAAGTCGCCACCTGTGCTATCGTCGCTCCCGATATAGAAATCTCCGGTCGTATTGCGGAAGTGAATTAAAGCTCCGTTCGCTCCAGTAGTCGGTTGAAGCTGTACCATGCGTCCGCTGGATGCTTCATTCCCGGTCACCTGGAATGAAGATCGGTCAACGACGTAGCCGGTGAAAACGGCATTGCCGGAGGCATCCACGGATATCAGCCTGGCTTCACTGCTGTCACGCAAACTGAGAAGATCAGCGGTCTGTGAACCGGCGGCTGTGATAACTACGCCGGATGAGCTGGCCGTCCTGGCGATTACGTCCACCATCGCATCCGGCGACGCATCGTTGATGCCGACGAAATCATTCGTCCCATCCACCAGGATGGCGTTGGCCATGTTGTCGGACTGAACCTGGAAGTTCCCGACGCCGCTTTGCTGATTGAACAACGCCGCGCCGTTGACCTGGAACGAGACGATGGAGGCGTTCGCCGTGTTCTCAACGTCCAGAAGTTCATGCGTCGCCGTAGTCGTGGTGGATTGGATAACGACCGATCCGCTGGAGGTGAACACGGATGACGCATCAGGAGCGTCCCCGGGAGCGCCCACGACCACGACGGTGGCGTTCACGCGGTTGGGCGTGATGCGGGCGCCATTAACCGTGCCCGGAACCACTCCGGCGAACGCCCAAGGATTGGCCATGGCAAAAGCCACGAGAAAAGACATGATGGACTTTTTCATCTATTCACCCCTCAATTCGACAGGCCGTTCATGACCGCCAAAATATTCGCGGCGGCGGCGAGAAGGCTTATCACCAGCGCCGCCACGGCTACCCCCTGGTTCTTCGACGAACGCATCGTTTTCAGGCCGTGAGCATCTTGATCCGAGACATGGGCGTCCAGACGTTCCTGTATCACCCGCGTGTTCGCATCTATCTTCTTGCTCACCCAGGTTATGTGCTCCCCCTGGTTTTTCTGACCTTCCAAAAGCGTCCCCAAATCCCTTTGGACTTCCTGCATGAATTTTTGCAGGCCCTCGTCCCGCATGTCCTCTACTTGCCGTACTGCGCCACCGCTGTCAATACCCCGTTCGCCCCCGCCGCGTTGACCGCCCGGCACCACAAGGCCGCGTTCGCGGACAGGGGGAAAAACCCCTCGCACCGGATGTCACCGGCGTTGCAGTCCCCGTATATCTGCCAACCGATGGAATCCCTGTCCGCCGCCAGCGTGGTGGTCGTGGAGACCAGGGAATCAAAGCCGCAGTAGATGCTGTCCGTCCCATCCTGGTTCTGAACGGACACCATGTACCGGTTGGGAACCACGCCGATGTTAATGCTCGCTGAGGAAACGAGGTTACGGTAGCGGTTATCCACCCGGATGGCGGTGCCGGTGGTTATGATGACGCCGGAGACCGTGGCGGAGGACATGTAAAGTCCGCCGCCCCAATCCGCAAGGACCGGCTCCTGGAATAAACCGACAAGGCCGACAAGAGAGACGAACAGACCGGCCAAAATTTCCCTCACTTGGCCCCCCGCTTTTTATTTAGCACAAGATGCCTGGCCAACGCAAATCTATTCTCGATGCCGCGCTTGCCCTTCAAGGCGTCCTCAAGGCGCATCACCCTGCGCTTTTGGCCGGAGGTCATTTTTCCGTGAACGATGGCGGCGCGGGATACCTCGACGACAACGGACTGTTTGTCCATCTCATCCACGTAGCCAGCGAGAACGAGAACAACTTTATCTCCCTCGCTCTCGCCCTTGAGTTCAGGGAAGTCCCGCAACGGTAGGCTGATCTTCTGCGGCTCAATTTCCGTTTCAGCAGCGGCAATATCTCCTGCCCTGGCTTTGGCCGCAAGCATATGCTCATCCGCTTTCGTGATTTCATCTGGCATTGCCGACCTCTCTTGACTCCTGCTCCTCACGGTCCATGGCGACGAGCTTTTCCGCCGCCGCGAGAATTTTCTGCGGGATGCTCAGGATCACCTCGTGCTGAATCAAGGCGCCTTGGAGCTGTTGAAGTTCATCCGGCTTGGCGGAACGGAACCTGCGGATGAGCAGGATATACGCCTCTTTGAGCAAATTCTCATACGTCTGAAAATCCGGGTTCTTGGCGAGTCTCTGCATGGCCCTGCCGTCTTTTACAACTTCCTTAGCATCCTTGGTTTTGTTGACGATGGCGGCAAGGTCTTTTTCGAGGCTCATATCGCCCCCGCTGGAACGCCGGAGGCCATCCCGGACGCAAGAACTTCTTGCGCTCCCGGAGACTCGGCCATGAGCTGTTGCAGGGCGTTCTGCTGGACATCCGGACTTTGCGTGGCCCGGCGCGTCTCGGCCTCGATGACGCCATCACGACTGAAAAACTTTCTCGGGTCCATGCCGTAGGTCCTGGCCAACTCCTCGACGATAGGATCAGGAACCAACCGCCGGGAGCCGAGGACGCCGGTCTGTGACAGGCGGGCGAACACCTCCAGCATCTCGATCAGCTCACGACGCTTAAACGGCCGGAAGTCCAGGTCGGTCGTCAGCTTGATGCGGATGTCGGGATTGAGTATGAGGTCTCGGTTGGTGACTTCACCGAAAACCTCCAAGCCGTCCGAGTTCATAATGCGGGCGATGAGGGGACGATCCATGAGCTGAAGATTCAAGGCATGGGCACGATAAAGCATCTTGCGAAGAAAACCGCCGAGTTCCGAGCGAACCATAGCCTTGACACGGCGTGTGGCTTCAGACTGGATGGCGGTGGTCTCGGTGGCCGTTATTCCGGTGGCCTGTGCCTGGAGGGTCGAGGTCGCTCCCGAGTGGCGGCGCATGCGTTCGATATCCCCGGCTTCGAGATTAATCGCACCTGACAGGCCGCTCATGTCGGGGCGCAGAGGCCGCAAGGCCTCGTCGCTGATAATGTCGCCCTCAAGTATTTGGTGCGGGCTGTAGCGCATTTTATTTCCAGGGAGCATGATGCCCGAGTCGGAGCGCTTGAGCCACATGCTGTAGAGGCTGGCGTAGAGAAGGTCGTTGATAAAGTTGCGGCGGTCGTTGATCTCCGCCTGCTGGCGGTAGTTGACATGGCCGATGCCGATACCGAGAGGTTCCTCTGCGACGGTGAACCATCTCGCCATCATCCACTGGAGTTCGCCATGGCCGTAGGGGTTCAGCTCGGGCTCTTTCAATGGCTGGCCGTTCTTGGACGCGACGGCCCAATATATCTCGCCGTCGTCCTTTGACTCCAGGGTACCGAAATACTCGACGGCGGTGAGGCCCTTCCCCTGGTTGAACTGGGTCAGGTAGCCTGCGGTGCGGCGGGACTCCTCCTCGTGGGGGTTGCGCATGATGCCGGAGGGAAGCGCCTTATCGACCGCCTTGGCCGACCAGATGCCATTCTTCGCCATGCGTCTCGCCGACATAGCATTGACGTGCATGGTCTGCGCGGCCCAGGAGGCATTTTCTATGGAGTCTACGGCGTCGTCGAAGGCGAAATTAAAAATCTTTACGGACAGGAAATCCCAAGAGTCGAAGGCCGGAACGCGCTTGCGCAGGCCACGGTCGTAGTAGCTTTTGTAGCCGACGCGCCAGGGGAGGCTGATGGGTTGTGATCCTTGGAGGATGAGGCCTCTGAAGAACGGCATAAGCTTGGACTGAAGCTCAACCACCTCGATCTGCTTGGCGAGCGTCGCCTTGGTGACCATGGCGCGGACGGTGTCATCGAGGGTCCCGTCCTGGCCGACCACATCGAAGAAGAGCGCGTCGGTGGTATCGGACATGACCATCTCGAACACGGCGGTGGCCAGCGCCTCCACCTCGACGAACATCTCGGGGATGAAGGTATTCGACTGGTTCTCCGAGCGCGACTTGACGGGGATGGAGCGATAAAGACGGTCGTTGCGGTTCCAGTCGCGGAGGTGGGAGCCGTGATCGCGCTCGAAGGTCGAGGTTTTCTCCAGGATTTCCTGGACCCACGCTTGGCTCACAGCGGGCTCACGCGGGCAACCCGGTAACGGCGTCGCAGTTTATTTTCGTTTCCCCCAGCGTGAGCTTAGCTGAAAAACGCTCGTTTCGCAACTTGTCCTTATCCGGGGATGAATATAACTTTTTTCGGTCGATGTAATACAAGACGTAGCGCATGGCATCGAGGTAGTGGTCGTTGCCTCGGGCGGGCTTTTCTTTTCCAGCGACGATCGGCCCCCACTTCCAGGCCTGCATCTCGCGCACGGTCTCGTCGGTCGCGCCGCGGACAAACCTCAGCTTGTCGGTTTTCAGAAGATGCTTGACGTGGAGGATAGAAGCTAGGAGGTCCCTGGTGCCTTGCTGACAATAGAGACCGGAGCGGATGTAGCGGTCACCGACGCTTTTCAAGTCTGCCTCTCGGCGGAAGGCGGTGGAGTCCAGGACCGACGCTCGGAATGGCTCGTACTGTTTGGACTTTGCCTTGATCTCCTGAGCGTGTTCCTCTGGGGTCCGGGACGAGTCGCCGTACTCATCGAACACATAGCGGACCCCCTGCTCGTCCACGGCGATGAACACGCAGGTCGAGGGCGAGTCCACGCCCCAGTCAAGGCCGCGGAATTTCGGCCAGCGCGCGGGCAGGAGGATGGGATCGATCATGTGACGGTCGGGGTCGAATTCATGCAGGATGAGGCCGGACATCTTGGTCCATTTCCCGTAGACGAAGCGCTCGACCCACTCAGGCGAGTAAGCCGACATCATCCCCTCGATATAACCCGGCGGGAGGTTCTTGCGGTTATCCATGGTCGAGGAGTCGAAGTTGACGTAATCAGGGTCCTTGTTCTCGACAAAGCGTCTATACTGCCAATCCTTGCCGTTCGGGTTCATGGCGAGGAGGCCGTAGAGGCGTGGGACGTTTCGTCGGAGGCGACCCTGGAGGCCCAAGAAAATCTGCTCGGAGGCTTCCTCGGCCTGATCGATGAAGAACCAGCCAAGGTTGGCGCCGACTTTTATCTTGTCGTTCTCGAAATGCCGGAACAGGACCTCGGAGCCGTTCTTGAGGATCAGGCGGTTCTCCGACTCCTTCCACTGGCCGACCCAGCCCTTGGGAAGTATCTCGAAGAAAGTTTTTCGCGTGGTATCGCGGAGTTCTGGGTAGGTCTCGCGCAGGACGACGCCCATGTTGCCGGGCATGATGGCGGAGAGGATGAGGGCCTTGGCGCAGCAGGCGGTGGTTTTCCCGGAGCCGAAGCCGCCGGAGAAATTCTGGAATTTTGCCGGGCAGAGCATGAAGCGCCGCTGGACCTCGTTGTTGGAGAAATCGAGGGATATGCTTCCGGCATCGAGGGCGGGGACGTTCTGCTCTTCGCTTAGCCTAGGCACTGCTCTTGGTAGACGAGGTGGAGCCCTTCGCTTTTTCCAGGCGTTTCCACACGCCGGTTCCACGCGCCGACTTTATCGCGAACAACCGACACTCCTCGCACCATTCCTTAACGGGGAGTTCGCAGCACTTGAAGCAATTTTCTGTGTGGTACCTAAAACCTTTTTTTATAAATGACACGAATTGCGGGCGATTGGCGAGGAGGTTCCTGGCGCCTTGGACGAAGAACTCGTCAGTGAAGATATCGGCGGGTTTTAATTTATTCAAGTCGAGCTTTTCGGGCATGGGCGGCGGCTCAACCGGCTTCTCGACGACGGGATCATGGATGAGGAGGTTTTTCTCCGGAGTGCGCGGATGCTCCGGCTCTTTCCCCAGCTCTTCAAGAAGCTCGGAATAGCTCGTCTCCTGGCACTCCGGGCGGTTGAGGCTTATTCCGGTGGAGTCTCCCACGAACGCCGGCGGCGCCTCGACGACCGGGGACTGCTCGAGCGGCGCGTTCTCCTCCTCGGCTTCGATATTATCGAACACTTCCTCAAGACTCTCCGACTTGAAGTCAACGGCGGGCTTCACGTCTGGGAAAACGACTCGCGGTGTGCCGGGAGGTGAAAAAACCTGCTCCTCGTCATCGGCGCTCCCCGGGGGAAGGGCGAGACGGGAGATGGCGGAAGCGTCTAGTCCCTTGATGCTGAGGTTGGTGATGGCGGTGTTGGCCGAGGAGAGGTCCTTGAACTCCGGGTCCTGGCGCAGGAGGAACTGGATCATCCCGTCCGACGTGGACTTCATGTCCCCGGCTTTCTTCTCCTCGGGGGACATTTTCAGCAGACCGGCCTTTTTGTAGGCGATCTTGCGGATATCGTCGAGGATATCCTGCTTCATGCTCTCGTAGGCATTGCGGAAGTCGGGGTCATCGCGAAGCCAGCAGTTGAACGCGCGCCGCGTGATATGCACGTAGCGGCAGGCGTCCTTGACCAGACGGTGCCGGAGGAAATTCCTAAGCCAGAATTTCTTGATCTCTTTTTCCGTGTACCGGCGTTTCGTCGACAGAACCGTGCCCACGGTCAGCAACTCGGCTTTCGAGGACTCTTGGGCTTCCTGCCCTTGTGTTTAGACATCACGCATCACCTCCTTCCGCCACGGCTTCGGTAAAACTCACGACCGAAAATCCCTTTCCGTCACGACACAGATGCCCATTAAAACGGTCAAGCAGGTAATCGAACTCGGACAGTTCAGCTTTTTTCCCAGAGAGGCTGCAAGTCCACCCACAGGCGCAGGCGACGTGATCCCTGCTCATGGCCGCGATACCTCGAGGCGCGCCGGCGCTAGGACGGGTGTTCATCAGCCAAGCTTAACCGTGAAGCTCCGCCAACGCAAGATCATCCTTCGCCTAACGCGCTGCAAAACGCCTGCTCCGCACGAGACTGCCATCACCGGCATTGGGCACACAAAAAAACCCCCCCGGGGGTTCAATCCGGGGGGGCCACGTCATGCGCTCGCGTCCGAAATAATTTTACCAAAGGCAAGGTAGGCAAGTCAAGAAATTTTTTGCCATAGGCCGGTTTTTTCCTGGGAGGTTATGGGCGTCTACCATTGTGGCCCTTGTTGTGGCCGTGCCTGAGATGAGTCAGGCTGGTACGGAAGTGGATGAAAAAGCCGTTTCCACTACCGTAGCGGCGATTGCCCTTGGGTTGGATGCATGACGCCAATAAGCCTCATGACCCATTATGAGTTTAACCCAGGACAATCCTTCAACTGGTCCGTCTACCGCTATAAGCACCATAATCCCGTGAATCCCCAGATGCTCCGGGGCATCCATCCATGGCGCGACCCTGTGGGTTTTCCAGACCGTCCATTTGTCTGCCAGATCATGGGATTATCGGAGAAGGCAAATTCCGTTCCCTCTCCATATTTTTTACTTCAGCAGGATCTTCGGTAGGAAGATATATCGCGTCTGACTTCAAGGGACAGCTCGTGAGGCTGCCTCCCAGTCGCCTGTTGTCACCGGTGGGACAGAGCAGGGCTATTGCATGGACAGAACGACAGTGGTTTTTCTGGCCTTGGTAGGCATTAAACCTCCACGTCAACACACTGGGCAGGTTTAGTGGGTTTCTCGGGACCATTGAACCCGGACGCGATCTATTGCCGGCAGTAGCGGAGTCGCGTCGCATCTGAAAAAAGTATCACACCACCAACGCGCTTGTCAAGCAAAAAATTTCCTGACCCAGAACATCGCCAAAAAAAGTCCCGCGCCAGTACCAAACAGCCTCACCAAACAGCAGACAGAACCAGCACTGTATGCGCCCCGGAAAATCCAGAAAAATTCCCCCAGGCCCCAAAACATAGGGGGGTCATCCGGACACTTGAAACTAGGTGTTCGAACAGCGCGTCCAGCATGGGAGTCGCAATATGCGTGGGACTAACCCCATCCGTCATCGGAATGGCACGCCGTGGGACGGCTCCTACAACGCACGTGGAACCCGCCAGAATGAAGCCGCAAGCTGTAGCGGATGTGGGACCAATATCCCCCTCCGCCCCCACTCTTCGGGACCCCAAATTCCGGGGGGGTGGGGTACCCCTCCAGGGGGCCTAGATGAAGGGCCTAGGTTGTTATATCGCCTCAGCATAAAAATGGCATAAGTCGTTTGGTCCCGTCGGCATCAAAAAAGACCGGAATTCCACTTTCCCATCCCCGTGAAAACCGATAAATTGTGTAGGAATTTCCTACATCGGTGCCAGACTTAAGAAATGGGTGCCTTTTGGATAGCGAAACGTAACATAATACGGAATGATAACCGATCTATCGTCGTGAGGGGGGTTGTCCGTCCCATCCTATTCCGCACCTTCCGGCTTCCATTGAGGCGCGGGCCTTTCCGGCTGGTGGATTGTTGGGTTTTGGGCATGGCCACGGCGCCATGGGTGTGAGGCCGAGGGAGCCGCGGCGGGGGCCAAGGACACGGCATCAACGGCCACGGCGAACGGTCTACAGATCAACGGGATACGGCTTATGGGCAAATAGGGCATGGACCCAGGCTCCTCTTGCTTGGCCGCAGAAAGGCGCGGCGGCTCGATCCTGGATGTTCCAGGCCTATCGCGTCCAGGGCCTTTGCTAAAATTCGTGTACTTTTTTGAATTAGCGAAGCCTTTAGCGAAGCCTTTAGCAAAGCCCTAGACATCTGGGGCTGAAACTGTTAAAATAAAATACGCCCCCCATTTCTGAAGGGCGTATGCCGTCTGAGAGGAACGGTCCTCGCTCTAAATCAAGGGTTCCGTTCCTCTCTTATTTGCAGGCCTGACGGTACGATCTTTAGAGGCTATCTTCAAATGGCATTATTAAGTCCGACGGAATTCCGTGAACAAGCGCGAAGGTTTGAAGAGATGGCCGGAAAATTGCGTGAAGTTGCTTTTCTTTTGGATGGGACAAATGGAGGAGAATGTCATCAGTTAAAGAAAAAAAACAAAGAGGATCAGGCCATTGAGATGTTGGAGCAAAGCCGCTGGCCGAATGGCCCGTTCTGTCCCTTCTGCGGTTCTACCTCGGCATATAGGCTGAACTCTGACCCGGCGTCTAAGACTCGGAAAGGGCTGTGCAAGTGCCGAGATTGCCGCAAGCAATTCTCTGTCACTGTCGGCACGATTTTCCATGGGAGCAAGATTCCCATTCACAAATGGATGACGGTTCTTCACCTGATGACCGCGAGCAAGAAAGGGATCAGCGCCCTTCAGATTTCCCGCATGATGGGGATCACCTACAAGAGCGCGTGGTTCATGTGCCATCGGGTACGTCATGCCATGAGCGAAGGCCCATTGAGCGTGAAGCTACGCGGCGTCGTTGAGGTTGACGAAACCTACGTTGGTGGAAAAAATAAGAATCGGCCCATTTCGCCACGATTCCGCGAAGGCGCCAAGAAGAAAATCCCCGTCATTGCCTTGGTTCAGCGCGGCGGAAACGTCCGTTCTTTCAAGATCAAGAACGCCGGAGTCAAAGAGCTACGCAAAGCCATCGAAGAAAACGTTGACAGGCAATCCTGGCTCATGACCGACCAATGGAAGGCATATACCCCCATTGGACGCGGCTATCAATCCCATGAGGCAGTCAATCACTCGGCCCTTGAGTACGTTCGGGGCAACGTCTACACGAACACCGCCGAGTCTTATTTCTCGCTCCTCAAGCGCGGCATTATTGGCACCTTCCACAACATCAGCGAGAAGCACCTGGATCGCTACAACGATGAATTTGCGTTTAGGTGGAATATGCGGAAGTCCACCGACGGAGAGCGAGCTATGGCCGCCCTGCGAGCCGTCGAAGGGAAACGCCTAACCTACAAGGCCCCAACTGCATGAGAGTCTTGAAGAGTAATAATAAAACTGCTAAAATGAGGGTGCCCCCGGCGGGATTTGAACCCGCAAGTCCCCTCGGACAGTGGCTTCCAAGGCCACAGCGGTTACCGGTTTCGCCACGGGGGCGTTGTCGGGTCCGACCCTATTGCCTTCCCCCTTAAAGAGAGGTCAATAGGGTTGGTTGTTTTCGGGCCGCCCAACGCGGCCCTGATTACATGATTTTAACTGCATGAACGCCTCCTTGACTTCTGCTGATGGTGCGGTACAAAACGGGCCTGGTTTTTGGAGGCGAGATGGCTTCAATTTCCTTGCGTTTCGCCAACCGAAAAAGCACGTTGGAAATATCCGAATTTGTAAAAGTAGCGGTCTGGTTTGGGTCGGTTTCCTGCAACCAAATACGCACATCGTTGAGTCGGAATTGCACGTTGGGCCGATTATTCAATGCCTGTCGGATAACATGCACAAGCTTTCCCCGCGACACATCTTGACCGGGTCGCACGGAAGTAGCTGGAACAAATTCGGGATAAAGACGATAAAGTGCCTCAAGGTCCTTTTCGAAAGTTTCTCTGATCCGCATAAGATGATCCTGAAACTGCCGTTTCTTGTCCAGTTTATTCATAGCCCCAGGAGCATACCAAAAATAACTGATATGCGCAATATAGAAAGAAAGATTAAATTAGTGACAAAGAGAGTATGAAGAAAGACCGGTTAATCAAAAAAGGAAAGCCTGCGCGGGGACGGCTCGAGGAACCGATCAGCCTCCACCCGCTGAGGTTGGAAGAAGTTGTGGAGGCGCTGGTCAATACGCCGTCACCAAAGAAGAAAAAGTAGGCGGCTGGCGTTAGGGATCAGGACGCCGGTTTTTTAAGTATACACTCCACGAACCATCCTGGGTCCTTTGACCTAGATCAACATAGGTCTTTTTCCTGGAAAGAAAACGCTTGACAAAGAGTGGGGCTAACGCTATACTAAGGATGTGGGCTTTTTAGCCCATAAAAGTGATCTTTTGTTTGGCGTGGCGCGGCTAGGCGTGGCAAGGCTGGGCAGGGGTCTTAACTGGGGCCAGACTTTTCGTGGCAAGGTGAGGCGATGTGTGGCCAGGCCGGACTAGGCCAGGCAAGGCGAGGCTTGGCGAGGGCCTGAGATGGAATTGGAAAATAAAGGCAAGGAGTAAAAATGGAATTTCATAAAGTCTCTAACATCTTCCCACTGCTTCCTAAACCGGAGTTTGACATCCTCAAGGAGGACATCAAAAGACATGGTTTGCAATTGCCCATCACTACAAACCAAGGGAAGATATTGGACGGCAGGAATAGATACCTGGCTTGCAAAGAGCTTGGAATTGAACCGAAAACCAAGGAATTGCCGTCAGGGATAACCAGCTATATCGAATATGTCATTAGCTTAAACCTCCATAAGAAATTTCTACAAAACCATAACTCGTGAAATGGCCGATGTATTCGTAGTTGAAACAAAGACAAGCAAAGGGTTTTGTTTAAAGAAACAGTCAAGGGCTATTGAGTTGTCAGAAAAGTATTTTCAATGGAATTAAGGCCCTACCAAATCAGCGCCGTCAATGACTTCTCCAAAGCTGTCGCGGATGGATATACCCGTATCCTGGTCCACGCTCCAACGGCGTGTCACGTCGCAGGGCAAGGAATATTGATGGCTGACGGGTCCATGAAATTGGTTGAGGATATTTCTGCCGGTGATTCGTTGGCCGGTCTTGACGGACCCAGAAGAGTTTTCAGCACCCATCGAGGAACGGATACGATTTACAAGATTACGCCTAAGAAAGGCAATGGTTTCGTTGTAAACGAAAATCATGTTCTTTCTTTGATAAAAACCAATGAATTTCCAGGCGATCCCTATGGGGGGAAGATTGCAGACGTAGCGTTGAAGGATTGGCTTGAATGGCCGAATTGGCGGAAACACATTTACAAGTTGTTTCGTGTCGGGATATCTTACTGGCCGAAGAACGTCTTGTCGGTAGACCCATACTTCCTCGGTATCTTACTTGGAGATGGCGGACTGGGTTATGGGGTTTCCGTGGCTAACGGAAACGAAGAAATATTTAAAGAATTGGAAATACAAGCCAAGAAATGGAATCTCAGAATAAGGACTTCTTTCGGGAAAGGATTATCCGTAACGCATTTTCTTGTAGGCAAAAAGCGTGGCGATAGAAATTTCTTGCGGAATACTTTGTCCGGTATGGGTTTGATTGGATGCAGGGCTGGGAGCAAGTTCATTCCAGCCGCGTATTTGAACGGGTCTGTTCAGCAAAGGCTCGCTGTCCTGGCTGGACTCATGGATACAGACGGAAGTTTATCGCGTAAGGGTTACGATTATATTTCAAAGTCTGAAAAACTGGCGCGAGGCGTTTGTTTCTTGGCCAGATCATTGGGGTTGGCCGCTTATATACGGCAATGTCGGAAATCCTGTCAAAACAATTTCTCGGCGGAATATTTCAGGGTCTCTATATCTGGAGATACTGATATTATCCCTTGTAGGGTAGAAAGAAAAATTTCAAAACCTCGCTCGCAAAAAAAAGATGTCCTGCGTCAGGGGTTCGCGGTTAAGAGAATTGGAAGAGGGAAGATATACGGATTTATCCTCGATGGCAATGGCCGGTATCTACTCGATGATTTCACCGTAACGCATAATTCAGGCAAAACGATCCTAGCTTGTGAGATCATCAAACAGCACGTTAATGCCGGCTTGAATGTCCTGTTTCTAGCTTCACTGCGGGAGCTGATCTACCAAGCCGTGGATAAGCTCAAACAGTATGGAGTATACGCCGCTCCGATCATGGCCGGAGTCGAGCCGGACTATTCAGCGGCTGTCCAGGTCGCAAGTGTCCAGACGCTTTTGGCCAGAAGCTTCAAGCGGTCGGCTATAGAACTCCCAAAGGCAGACCTGCTCGTAGCGGACGAATGCCATCTCGCGATGGCCGATACGTGGAAAAGAATTTTCGCTGCCTACCCGGAGACCCGCATTCTGGGTTTAACGGCTACCCCTGCGCGGATGGACAATCGCGGCTTGGGCGACCTGTTCGAGAAGATGGTGCATACGGCTTCCATCAAAGAATTGACCGAGCAAGGCTATCTCGTCCCGCTAAAGTACTTCGCCCCGACTATCCCCGATCTCCATGCCATCAAAGTAACGGCAGGCGACTATAACCAAGGCTCGCTAGAGACCGCGATGGACAAGCCGATCCTTATCGGAGATATCGTAGAGAACTGGGCCCGCATCGCCAAGAATCGGCTAACCGTCGTATTTTGCTCCGGCGTCAAACACTCCATGCACGTTAGGGATGCTTTCCGAGCCGTCGGTATCCCTGCGGATCATGTTGACGGATCAACGTCGCCGGAAGAACGTCAGATGGTCTATGCCAAGATGAACTCCGGTGAATGTCAGGTCGTCTGCAACGATTCCGTTTTCGTCTTGGGTTGGGACTTCCCGCCGATATCTTGTTGTGTTTTGGCCCGTCCCACGAAGTCAATTGTTCGTTACATTCAGATGATCGGCAGGATATTGCGACCGTCACCAGGAAAAATTGACGCAATTCTCATTGATCACACCGGTTCCGTCTACGAGCATGGCCCTGTCGAGGGATATACCCATTGGGAACTGACCAAGGGCACCGGTCTCGCGTCTGAGCATCAGGAAAAAAGGAAAAAAGAGGGGAAAAAAGAGATCGTCTGCACCTCTTGCAAGGCCGTCTACTGGGGTCGCAAAATTTGCCCCGAATGCGGCAATGAGCCCAAGACGTTCGGTGAAGGCATCGAATACCGTGACGGATACCTGTACGAAGTCGGGAAAATAGAGATGGAGTCCGGCGGTATCCCGCGACGGGACTGGTACAAACAGCTTCTTTGGATTGCTAGGGATCGCGGATTCAAGGCTGGCTGGGCGGCGCATAAGTACAAAGAACGCTTCGGGTGCTGGCCGAATGGAATGTCGAAAAATGAAACGATGGAACCAGGAGACACAGTCAATGCTTTCGTGCGAAAACAATATGACAAATGGCGTCGAAGTGGGGCCTCAGATAATTGGCGCGGAGGCCATGACGCAAAACATCCCGCTTCGGGAACTCCAAGAGTTGATGCAGCACCCAAAGTGGCTAATAAAACTTACGGCTCTTGGATACGATCCTCAAGCCCTGGAGGAAATAGCGGATTGGATTCAGGACTTAAGGATACTCCGCAAGAAAATGGAGTGGAAAGCCCGGCGGGAAATTCAGGAATGGACCCCGTGGCTGGGAACGTTCCCGTACGAGTGCCGGAAACGATACCAGGAGAACGCCGGACTGAAACCCCCCAGCCTGAACTGTTTCGAGTGGGAAATGATGGTGGAAAGAGCGCGGGCGGTGAAATTGTCCGAAGTGGCGGAGGTTGTTATGAATAAAACTTTATGCCCATTTCACGACGATACAAGGCCATCTCTTCATATTTATGCGTCGGGGCATGGGTACTGTTTCGTTTGTTGTCGACGAGTGGACGCGATAGGTTATGTCATGGCGAAGAGAATATTGAACTTTCAGTCGGCTGTTTTATTCCTGGCCAATTGCCACTTGACAAGTGATAACGCTAGTGCTATTATTGTGGAGGATATGTTTTGACCGCGAAGCGGCGCGGAGTCATACCGCCAAAAAAGGAGAAAAGAAAAAATGAAGAACGGAAATCATCTGGACCTGATAGGAAATTCGTATTTTTTCCGCACTGTGACGTATCACTTGATCGGCAAGGTGGTCGCTCAGCATCCAAACAATATTATTGAGCTTGCCGATGCCTCTTGGATTGCCGATTCCGGCCGCTTCATGCAGGCGATAAAGGACGGCGTCCTCAACGAGGTGGAGCCGGTCGGCGTCGCGTACTTGAATCTCAAGAGCGTCACCGACTTCTTCCCGTGGGTGCACCCGCTCCCGTCTATGCAGAAGTAGATTATAAGCCCGGCTCCGAGGCGAAAAATATCGGTCTGGATTTACTAACTGGAGCGCATCATGATACTGACGTGCTGTAGCAGGAACGGGAGCAAGAGCGGGAGCGGGTGCTGTAGCAGGAGCTGTAGCAGGAACGGGAGCAGGAGCAGGAGCTTGAGCATGAGCTGGAGCAGGAGCTGGAGCAGGAGCTGTAGCAAGAGCTGGAGCAGGAGCGGGAGCTGGTGCTGGAGCCGGTGCTGGAGCGAGTCATGGTACTGAAAAGCAGTAGCAGAAGCAAGAGCAGAAACGGAAGCTGGAGCAGAAGCTGGTACGGGAGCTGGTGCGGGAGCGAATCATGATACTAATGAGCAGGAGCAGGAGCAGGAGCAGGAGCAGGAGCGGGAGCTGGAGCTGGAGCGGGAGCGTCAGCAGGAGCTGGAAGGAAAGCAGGAGCATGAGCTGGATCAGGAGCTGGAGCAGTAGCGGGAGCTGGAGCAGGAGCGAATCATGATACTGACGCGCGCGAACTGGAGCAGGAGCCGGTGCTGGTGCTGGAGCCGGTGCTGGAGCGGGTCATGGTACTGATGAGCGGGTGCAGGAGCAGAGACTGGGTCTGGAGCTGGAGCTTGAGCTGGAGCGGATGCAGAAGCGGCAGGGGGAGCAGGAGCCTGAGCGGGAGCTGGTGCGGGAGCGGGAGCGGGAGTCGGAGCGAAGCATGATATTACCGAGCAGATAAACGAATAGAGGAGAAACATGAATAAACCATTCCGTGAGTGGCTGGATGCGAATAAAATAACTAGCGACGAATTCGCTAGAAAAACCGGGGTCAACTTCAAGACGGTAGAGTCCTGGAGTTCAAACCCCGCGAGATCGCCTCAAGAGGATCAACTCGATAAGGTCAGAGTCGCTTATCCCGATTGTCCGCTCCTACGGAGGGAAAATGAACAAACCAATGGTTTGTGAGTGTTCGGATCGCATCGAATGCTACTCGGACAAGTGCTCGTGTGACTGTCACCTATGCCGCGACGTGTCGACCTCGCCAATCGATGACTTGGACCGTTCGGCGCAGAATGTGGCCGATGCCTGTTTGCGTTTCTTGGTCCAAGCACGAGCCTTTAGGACGATCGCGCACTATCCATCCGATCCGGAAATTGACGATATGAACACGATGTATGGAGGCAAAAATGCCAGCAACAACGATAGAAGTAATTGAAGTCAATACCGAGGCCAGCGAGTACGGCCCGTATCCTGTCCTAGTAATAAAAGGCAAGGAAGGCAAGACTTACAAGAAAAACGTATTCGACAAAGACGTGAAGGCGGCGGTGGACGGGCCTGGGCATTACGAAGTTATTTGGGAGAAGAATGAAAAAGGCTACTTTAATATCAAGTTCCTCAAGAAAATAACCTCCGTCGTGCATACTCCGTCAGCGAATGGATCAGCCACGAGAACGTACACGGCTGATCCTAACGCACAGAACCGAGATCGCGCGATAATGGCCCAAGTCGCCATGAAAGAAGGCGTGAATCTTCTCATTGCTTTGTCCGCAAAAGCTGAGAAGCCAGATCCAGATAAGGTGATCAACTGTGCAGTCCTGGCGGCGCGGACGTTCTTTACCGCAATGACAAGAATGCTGGAAAACAAACAGCCGGAGAACGAGAAGAAACAGACAGAAGAACAAGATGCCGAATTGCGAACGCTTCAGAAGGGGAAAGATGTCGAGCTGTGATCAACTCCAAGAGATAGCCGACAAGCTCAGGGCGGACATATCAGTCAACCGTCTTGGGTACGTCATCAACGGGAAGAAATACCCCCGCGTGACGACTATACTTGGGGAGATAAACAAGCCGCAACTCAACGCCTGGCGCGTCAAGAAGGCAGTGGAGATGTTCCAGACGGCGGTCCTGGAATGGAAGGACAAAGATATCCGCGTCACTCAGGACTGGGTGGATGCCCTCGCAGTCAAAGCCAAAGGAGAACCGGACCGTATAGCCGGTGAGGCGGCGGGCATAGGGACGGCAGTCCATAGCATAATCGAAAAGATCATGGTCCAACTTGCCGGGAATCCCGGTAAAACCGTCCAGGATGTGGATTTTACCGGGATTCCCGGCGAAACCATTCCGGCGATCGAATCCTGGTTGGCGTGGAAGAAGTCATGCCCATGGACGTTCGGACCGGCGGAGCTATGCGTATGGTCTGATGTGTATGGGTATGCCGGGAAATTCGATGGTCTGGTCCATGACGGAAAGGACATTGCCCTGATCGACTGGAAGACAAGTTCCAATGTGTCTGGAAGAGGATACGAGTATCAGCTCGCGGCTTACGCCATGGCTATCCTGGAGCATACCGGCGTCGAGGTAAAGACTGCCTATGCCATCCATGTTCCCTGCGAACAAGAGGAAAACGTAGAGGTATGGCGGGTTGTTGATCTTGTAAAGGCCTTTAACGCCTTCGCCGCCGCGCTTGAAATCAGGAATGCCGGCAAATTGGACTTGATGGAGAAAATATCGTGACTGACGCTACGGAAAACAAGGCTGACAAAATCAGCTATCTGGCGATGTTGGCCTCCGGCCTGCGCGGCTATGTCACCGGCCTGCGCGGCTATGTCACCGGCCTGAGCGGAGATGTCACCGGCCTGCGCGGCTATGTCACCGGCCTGCGCGGCTATGTCAGCGGCCTGAGCGGGGACGTCAGCGGCCTGAGCGGGGACGTCAGCGGCCTGAGCGGCTATGTCACCGACCTGAGCGGGGACGTCAGCGGCCTGAGCGGAGATGTCACCGGCCTGCGCGGGGACGTCAGCGGCCTGAGCGGGGACGCCAGCGGCCTGCGCGGCTATGTCACCGACCTGCGCGGGGACGTCAGCGGCCTGAGCGGAGATGTCAGCGTTTTCCCGCGCCACGCATACGATCTCGACGACTCGCTGGCCTGCGTCGCCGAGCAGTTAGCCTACGAGAACGGAGAGGTGGAGGAGGATGCCGGAGAAATGGAGGCCGTATGACGGCACGGGAGAGTTTCGACGAATTCCGGTCCAGGCACGACGAGGAAGTTAAAGCAATTGCTTCTTTTTTGTCCGAAGGTCTACCGGATGACTTTGAGATGATGTGCGGGAAGGCTAAACACGCCGTGGCCCTATACTCCCGTTGCGTTAACCTGGCGGCATGGGCCATGAGCTTCTACAAACAGTCCTGCTTCGAGGCTCTTATCTCTAGGGAGAACGTCACGGAGCTGGACCGCAAAGTCAGGATGGAAGCCGAGACGGCGCCGCAAAGACGCTATCGGGAAATCCTTGAAGGTTACACGTTCGCCCTGGATCGCATGATATCCCTATCTCAGACGTTGATTAAAGCCACCGGAAATGAGAGGAACAAAACGCAATGAAAAAAATAATCAGCGTATATGCATGGTCAGCCAACGGGCCCGGATGGAAAAATCATGGAATTGATTATAGCGTTATGGAAGATGGAGTAGTAAAAAATAAAACCATCTATTCAAAAAGGTTCAAATTGCGTGAGACAATATTGGCTCATAAAATAAGCACAACGGTCAACCCCTGGTTAATCGCGGAAGTGAAAAGAACGGAAAAATAAAATGACAGAAAAAATAAACACTCAATGGATATTCGACCGTATTGACTCCTCTAACCCAGAGGAAACGCGGAGCTTCAAGATGGTCGCTAATTACGTCATCTCCCAGTCCGCGCCGGGAAGCGCCGCTTGGAAACGAGCCGTTATCGCGGTCTATCGATGTAAAATGAGGCTTGAGGATGGATGCCGCATCGCTGCACCAGAACTGGAGCAGTCACGGTTAAAAGGATATTTGCATGATCTATACTGGGAAGCTAGGCGCGTACTACACAATATGAGAAGTCACTGGTTCCGCTTCAATAACAGACATTTATAGAAATGTCCACCAGAAAAGACCTTAGCGGCTGGGAGAAGTTAAACCGGATCAACGGCGACGAGAAGGAAGCCCTGCTCTCCTGCTACGGTATGTGCGGCGGCCGCATCACCGACCATCTGCACTACCGAGACGTGCGATTCAAGTGCTTGTCCTGCGGGACGCTCCGCAAGACTTCTTTGGGATTCAATATGTACGACCTCGGGATGACCAACTCAAAAATTTTCCACCTGACCGGGACGAGCAAGTCGTTCGGGAAGGAAAGCAGGAAGAATGCCGGAAACCATGCCCGGCGACGTTCCTGATATAGTGATACTGCTGGGCGGGGCGCTGCTTCTTGCCATGCAATGGCAGTTTTCGTTTAGAAGCCACGGTCGGCGTGAAGTGTTCGAGATTGCGGAGATATCGAAACCGAAAGCGATTTGTAGGAGAGTGAACATGATTCCAGAAGAAATTATTTATAAATTCATGGAAGAGAATCCTCGGGCTTTGGTCATTTCCGTGGATATTTCAACGACGTCATGCGGCAGCGAGGTGGAGCCATGAGTGCACATCCGCAAGAATTTTGGCAGTACGGATGGGAACGGACTGAGCGCGGCGAGGACGACAAGCCCTTCATGACCGAAGTCGAATGGGCCGACTGGTGCAATAAATATCGCAAGGAGAATAAATGAAACGACATGGCGACGTGGTGCTTGTAAAGATTGACGCGCTTCCGGCGGACGCGAAATCTCTCGGCGTCCGCAAGGAGCTTGTCTTCGGCGAGGTGACGGGCCACGCCCACCGGATAGATGTAGGAGAATTGTTTGAGACTAGGAACGGAGAGTTGTATCTCAAAATGCCAAAGGCTGGAAAGTTGACGCACGAGGAGCATGCCCCTAGTCCTGTCGAGAGAGAGACTTACCGGGTCATCATTAAGAGGCAATACACCCCTGATGGCGGCTGGGCCAAGGTGGTGGATTAAGTGCCTAAAAGAATAGATGTTCTCACCGAACAGCAGAAGGAGAGCTTAAAGTCTTGGTGTGACGAGTGGATCAAGATAGGTCTTTCAACCGAACCAGCGGACTGGGACAGGCAAGAAAAGGCTCTTCGGGCATGCTACCGATACGCGAAGCTGAATGACGGCATCCCGATTATCCGAGTGGCGTCGCCTATCGTGGGAGCATTCGCGGCACCTATAGCGGCTAACATAATCTCTAAAGTCAAGAAGGTTGACATTAAAGATTTTGCCGTGGACTCAGACGTGTACTCAGCCGTTGACTCAGCCGTGGACTCCAAAGTGTGGTGGCATTATTGGCTTGGCGGAGCGCTTTGGGTTTATTGGCCCAGCTTTACCCAGTTCTTCGTTGAGAAATGCGGGCTGGATTTGGGAGAAGTTGGCGACCGCGCCACGGCATACGCCGAGTTGAGCAGGAGCGGTGGGTACATTTGGCCTAATAAGTATTTCGCTATGGTTTGCGACCGGCCGGAAAAGATATCTAGGGATGCTCGTGGACGACTGCACTGCGAGGATTCCATGGCCATACGGTGGAGAGATGGTTGGGGACTCTGGATGTGGCATGGAGTGAGAGTCCCGGCGAAGCTGATTATGGACCCCGACTCAGCGACCAGGGAGGATATTATCAATGAGACCAACAGTGAGGTTTCCCGGGTATGGGCGGAACGGTTAGGCTGGGAGAAGTACTTTAAGCTCGCAGACGTGGTGAAGCAAGACGCATGGCTTGATCCGAAGGCCGGGCTCCATTATGAGTTGTATGACTTTCGCAAAAGAGCCGGAGAGCTTCAGCCTAAGCTCCTGCGGATGGAGAGCCCGAAAATCAACGATGGGACTTCGCCGGTTTATATTGAGCCGGTGCCTCCGGGCATCTCCAGCGCCCAGGCCGCCAGACGATGGCAGATGCCGAAAAAGGATGGCCGATGGCCCGAAGTCGCGGAGTGCAACAGGACCCCCGAGCTGGTTTTTGAGTGGGAGGCATGAAATGAGCCTGTTATATGAGCAGATCAACGCCATAGAACGTGTCGGAGAATATTTTAAGGAACAGATATTGAAAAGCAGCAAAAACAGAGACAAGTATATTCATTTTTTGCGGCATTTCCCGGGGAAAACCGAACTTGGTTTTTGGCATGAAATTCTTCTAAAGGATAAAGGACATGAATGAAAAAATACAATTGGAAGCCGAGAATTTCGTGCGCGTCTGGCAAACGAGCAAAAGCCTCATAGAAGCCGCAAGCCGCCTAAACCGGTCCAGACAGGCTGCGCACCAGAAATCGTTTATCTATCGAAGCAACGGCGTCCCGTTGAAATTAATGTCCCAGCAGGATGGGAGACATTCTCGCCTCGATTGGAATAAATTAAAAGAGCTGGCAGAGAAAACGTCTTGAAGCCCACGATCCGCAAGCTCCTCGTCAAGAAGCTGGATAACCTGTTCAGCCTTTACATCCGTCTGAGAACAAGAAATTATTCCGGTCCTAATTGTCCGTTCTGCTCCAAGAATCCCATAGAATGCTGTTTCCATTTCATCACGCGGGCCAAGTATTCCGTCCGCTGGGATGATAGGAACGCCGTAGGTTCTTGCTCAGGATGCAACTACCGAATGGAGTACGACCCTCATAAGTACATAAAGTGGTACATTGACCACTACGGGAAAGATAGCTACGACGAGCTGATTCGCGACTCAAACATCATCAAGAAGCGGGACAATGAGGACTTGCGCTTGCTGGGCTTGGAGATAAAGCAAAAGATGTTCCTCGAAGGGTTAAAAAAGAAATTCAGGAGGAAGCCATGGGCGGGCGAACGGCCATTCCAGCGATAAGGAGGAAAAGCGTCGCTAACAGGATTTTCCACCAGAGACTCCCCAAGATACTCTGCTCGTTATGCCGAAGGGGAAATCCGGGGAGAAAACACGCCTGCATTTCCATGAACTGCCTGTGCCCAAACTGCGCGGTCATCGCATGAACTGGGGGGAAGGCGATCAGTTTTGGGAGATACTTGAAGGCCGGGCGATCAAGCTCGTCCTTATCGGCCTGGCGGCGGGCATCGTCTACGCCAACTGCCGCAGGATTTCTGGTCTGGATAGAATCCCCAAGGATCACTTGCGGATCAAAACCTCCGGGAGCGAAATTAAAATATACGGCTACACCAAAGCCCAGATCGGGGACCTACGCTCCCCGGGCCGGATCGATGTAATTTTCTGCCTGAATTGCGATCCCCCGGGAATTTGCGTTTCAGCGATAGATAAGAAATACTATTCATTCCAAGGAAAGTCCTGCTGGAATGAGCCAGAAAAAAAGGAGAGCAAACCATGAAAGGAAAGCGCAAGTATACCAAGAAGTCGGCGTTCTGGAATAACAACGGAGTCCTGGTTGACCCAGTGGCGGACAAGACCGTAAAGAAAATCGGCACTGGCGACATCTGCTCGGTGATATCGGCAGAAGTCCTGATCGGATTATGCGATAAGAATGAAAAGACGATAACGCTCCCGAGCAAAGCCGTCGTCATCAGGAAATACCTGGCGGACAAACTCGTCAACACCCAGTTCCTTGGCGATATATCCAAAGAGCTGGATATCAAGGATGAAGAAGTGATCTCCGCCATCTCGAATTAACATGGAAAACCAGCCCCGCCCAAGAGGCCGCCCGCGCAAGAATCCAAACGGGACTGCCAAGACCGAGGAAATCAGGAATCGCTCCCTTCCGGCTGGAGTGAACCTTGACCTCAGCCGGGAGGCGATTCGGATAGCCGAACAAGCCGATAAAGAGCCTCTTGAAACCCCGAACGACATGATAGCGCGGTTGTCTGGTGGTCAAAATGTTCCCGATAGCCAGGGGCATCCCAAGCTGGTTGATATCGCCAGGCAAGTAATCGAAAAATCAAGAACGGCCAATGATGGAAAGCCTCAGGCGCAAACGTGCCAACAGCTCGCCATCGGTTATTATCAGGAATTCGTCAAGGCCGGTGTGGAACGCTCAGAGGCGGCCACGCTGTCCCTGGCGACATCCGTTCTGGAGTGCGGCATGGTGGGAAACGAACTGAAAGACGTGCTTAGGAAAGCCCTAAACCAAGGAACTTCCTGAATCGCTTAACCGCCAGATCAAAGCCTCGCAGCCGACGATATTTAAGGCGTTCAAGAAGGACAAAGCTCCCTAGATAACGGAGTCTTTGTCCTTCTTGATTCGTCTTATCTCGTGCTCTCTCAGGCACCAGGAGAATTTACAGCTCGTTGATCTTTTTAGTCGCCTCATCCCGCCAGATTCCAAGAACGGAGTCAATGGAGTGAGGGCCTTCCTTGACGATAGTCTGCTTGATTTTCTTCTGCAAGGCATCGCCATACTCCTTGATGATGTGATTCGTCTTTTCCGTCAATCCGCATAGGGCCGGAAATTTACCGCAAACCGCGTTTGCCTTGAGATAGAAATCCACCTGCGCCTGGTCAAATATGCGATCCATGTTCGCGGCGGCTTTCTTGGAGGTGAATTCAGCTTTCAGCTTGCGCGCCAGCTCCTTAGCGGCTCGGCGCACGGCGTAACCCGCCAACAGCTTAAGGACCGGTTTCAGCCAGTTCCTCGGGTTTAGAATTCTCAGGGCAATGGCGAACATAAAATCACTCCCTATCCGCATGCCAGGTAATAGCAATGGTCTTAACGCGGCCACGCTCAAATTCAAGGAGCTTCGCAGGAGTTGAAGGACCCAGGTCATTTAATTGATCCAAGGCGTCTCTGAAGTATGAGCTATATGTGTGTCTCAAGTCCACCTGTTTGCGGCATAAAAACTCCTTGGCCCCATCCGGGAGAAAGCCGAGGCCGAATGGGCACTGATACGACGTGGCCAGCCATACGACGAAATAGAATTTCATGCTTCCTTGTACGGCCTCATGGAGAAGCTGGGATGCCGCGCCCAGCAGCCGAAACGGGCATGATCGCGGATGTAGTCCCATGAAGTTTTCCTGACCTTGCCCACGCTCCCGCCGACAGCGCCGATAATCTCGTTGGAGCCTATGTATATCTCAACGTGATCCGCTTTCCCGGCGTCGTTAATGAGAAAGCCAAGATCGCCAGGGAGAGGTTCCTTGACCAGACGGCAAAAACCCATCTGTGCGTTGGCGCCATCTGGCATTTCAAGGCTTGTGGAGGCGTAGCAATGTTCAGAAAGTTCCGAACAATCGAAAGCCACGGAATAGGGCGAATCGCTTCCTTTCTTATTCTCTACACCAAACTTATACGGCTTGCCAAGCTGCTTGACGGCGAAGTCAACCACCTCGGCGCGTTTCTTCATTTCATCTTCCATGCGGTCGTGCCCCGTCCAATTGATATCGAACGTCTTTGAGATGAAAATACCTTTTTTTAACCATTCTTTCACTTCGACTCTTTAAAGCGGCTGATTCCGCCGGCTGTCGCGGCTTGGGCGGCTTGCCTTAGTTTAAGAAATCTGGCCAGGTTCCTGGCGGCTTCTCCCGTCTTGAGCGCAGAGGCCGCAATGCGTGGAGAGCTTAACGCGCCGATCGCTCCCAGGGTAATCCCGGCCTGGGGGATGAATTCAGGCCGAAATAAGGCCGTTGCTCCAAGTCCACCAAGAGCAATCGGTCCGAAGGGAACTCTGCGGAGAAGCGGTTTGAACTCCTTCCTTGAAAACTGTGTGAATATCCGGTCCAGGATGTCTCCTCCCTGATTGGTCGCTTTTGATGCCTTCTCAAAAAGTCGTCTTTGGCTCGTATTGGATTTGAATAGCCCGAACAGCTTTTTCTCCACATCGCCGGACTCGAAAAATGTTCCTATCCTTTTAAGGTTGTCAACCACCCTGCCGAAAGCCGCTCCTGCCGGGCGAAGATGAGGAACTATGGTCAGGATTTCCTCGTTCAACTGCTTCCTCATCTGTTTTAGTATCCCTTGCGCAGGCTTTGAAACCTTAGCCAAACCACTCGTAGGATCAATCACGGCATCTAAATTCCTGCGAAACGCGAGAGCATCAGGAATGGAAAGAATTGGATTCTTCTGAATTAACTGGATGATATTTACAACCTCCTCCTGTTCCGCTTTCGGTATTACCAGCTCACCGCCAAGCGTTGATAACCGATCTAAAAGCTTGGATTCTCCAAGATTCGCGACGCCCATGGCATTTATCTGTACTCCTTTAAATTTGCTGGCCAACTTATTTTCTATTCTTCCCAATTTTTCACCGGCAATACGCCTCGCATTTTCCAATGTATTCTTGAAATTAAGTATTAGTTTATCCGTCATTTCTGGGTCAAATTTTCCCAATTTCGTAAGGACTTCCTTCGGGCCCTTTTTAAGGATAAATTCAGTGGCTTCTTTCGATACACCCTGAAAGGATTCAAGCAATGGGGGGAGAAGTTTTCTGCCCAGCTTTCCACCGAGCTTCCCGGCTCCCTTAGCCAGCGGTCCACCGACCAGCTCAAAACCGGCCTGCATCCCGAACCTTGAACCAGCCTCTCTTGGCGAAAGTGCCGGTTCGCCGGCTGACAGTCGCCTGATGCTCTCCGCGCTCACGTCTCCCAGGCCCGCACCGATAGCTCCTCCGGCTAAGGCTCCCAGCGGCCCCAGGGGAGCGCCCAGCGCCGCACCACCAAGTCCACCCGCGATTGCCCCGGCGATTGGCGGAGCTTCTCTTGCCAGAAAACCGGGTTCTTTTCGTAATTTTGCAGGTTTTCCTGATTCCGTGAGCGCCTGCGGTTCCGGGCCCAATTCCTCGTCAAGAAGCCTGTCTATCTCATCTGGCATTTTGAATCTCCTCGATGAGTCCCTTGCCATGTTCACGAGATATCCTGCCGGCTTTTATCGCTTTGATTACGGCTTTAACCGCCGGATTCTCCCCGAGCGTCTCTTTATCAATTATTTCATCAGGACCAAGGATGGCGGCTTCTGGGGAGACTCCGAACTGCGTCGCAAGACCCTTGAACTGTGACCTGCGTTCATTGTGGAGAACCTGCGCTCCGCGAAAAATATTCCGCGACTGGCCAACGAAATCCTGCCTTTGTTCAGGAAGAAGAATTTGTCCTGTTTGTGCTCGTGCGATGGCTGAACGAACGAAATTTGGAACTTGAACGCCCTCACCCTTTTCACCGCGATCGACTTTCCCAAGCCATGCCCTGGCTTCCGCTGCCGTGCGAAATTCACCTTCTCTAACGACTGATGGCGGATCAATGAGTTTCATGAAATTGAAAATCATAGCCAAATCGCCAACTGCTGACGGTTTTTGAGCGACGGATTCAATTCTTTTCTGCGCTTCTTTCTGTTTGAAGAAATCCGAACTAAGTCCTTCAAAACGCTTCCCTATCTCTTGCGCTGCTTTAAGACCTTTAATGCCGCCACCCGCGTTTTTTGCGGCTTCGGCAAGGTTTTTACTTATTTCAGACTCTGTTTTTTTTCTCTCCAGTTCTGTTTTGGCCAATTCCGCGGTGCGCAGTCTTTCTCTTTCTCGCTTCGCCGCTGCTGCCTCTGGGGTTGAAGCCGCTAGGCCAAGAGCCGCCTCAAGACCGGATGGTCGACGGACTAACGGCTGAAGAGTTTGAAACGCAAGGTCAAGACCAGGATCAATTACGTTAAAATCAGCCATGCCATCCTCCTAAACCGGCAACACCCTTGCTCCACCGCTTCCCCCGCCGCCGAAGATATCCTCGAACACCTGCCGGCCAGCCTGCGCCCCGGGGGCTCCGCCAAGGCCGAAACCGACCAATTGTCCTCCGGCCCGGGCAAGAGCCTGCCGTTTAGCCGCCTCGCTCTCGGACTGGAGCAACCTCTCCCGCAATGAGGCTCCCCGGGTCAGGTCTTCAAGCTGGAACTGCCGCTGGAGGCCGCCCCTCTGCAAGGCAAGGGCTCCCTCAAGGCCACCTTGCCGCAACAGGTCCAACCCGCGTCCGGACTCTTGCTCGAAGCCAAGTAGAGCCGGGAGCTGTTGGGCCCTCACCTGAGCCGCAGACTGCGCCAGGGCTTCGTTTAGAGCCCCTGAAGGCCCTCCCAGGAGGCCTTGCCGCTGTAATTGGGCTATACGGGGGTCCAGGATGCCCCGCAGGGCCTGTTCCGTGCCACCACCGAGCAATTCCTCAAGTCTGCCACGCGTAGACGCCTGGTTGGCCAAGAACTGCTGTTCAATGGCATGCCTGGCCTGCGCCTCCCGGGCGAGCTGGTTCTCAAAGGCCTGCTGGGAGGCCTGGGTCGAACCCTCGAACAGTCCTGCCAGGTCTACGTCAGGTCCACCCTGGGACAGGGCAAAGCCAGTCGCCGCCCCCCCCCCAAGCAGACTAAGGGCTCTGGCGAGGTCGAACTGTCCTCCGGCAGGTAGTCCTCCTTGGGCCCCCCCAAGCGGCGGGGCTCCCTGCATCGGCTGTTGAACGCCTGGTTGTTGGCCACCACCGCGGAATATACCCCCCAGCTGGCCAAGTCCGCCCAAGCCGCCAAGGAGGCCCGGGATCGCCTTTATTCCACGTGAAAACGCGCCACCTGCCCGGCCAAGGAGATCTCTGAAACCGCCCCCCGCTGTAGCGCCAGCCCCTGCTCCGGTGCTGATCCTTGGAATAAATCCACCTATGCCCTTGGCCAACCCGCCAGCACCGGCCCCCATTAAACCAGTCTCTAGCCCGCTTCGAAGGGTCAACGGACCCCTTCTGAGCCCTCCAGTGAGTCCACCAGCTACCAAACCAGGCAATCCGCCAGTAAAGAAGCCGGTTGCCCCACCAAGAGCGCCTTTTGCTAGGTCATCAAAAAAAGCCATCAAAACCCCCTAAGCGGGCGTATGCCGCGTCTGCTCGTCCCGAAATCAGCCGAAGAGCCCTGTATTGGTAATTGTAACGCCTCATTGAAGGCCAGATCAAAGTCATCAAGGCCTGTTCCGTTCTGACTCGCGACCGGCTCTAAAGCCCGCTCGAGAGCCCCGCCCTGCTGATGCGCCGCTATCTCCCTGGCGAAAGGCGAGGCTACCGCCAATCCGGCTGACACTGGCCCCAGGAAAGGCGCTAATGCGAACGGCGCTATTTGTAGGAGCTGCTGCTTAAACGTCCCCGGTCCCTCCGCCGCGCTCCTGGCCCGACTTTCCGCTGCACCTTTCAAACTGCGCTCGAATTTAGCGCTAAAGGACGGATCAAACGCGATGTTGCGAAGCGCCTGTTCCACGTCATCCCTATCAAGTCCGGCCTGCGCGAGCTGGTCGAATGGAATGTTCTGTAGGATATTCTCAAGCGCGGATTTCCTCTGCGTCTGAATTTGTCCAGCCAATTGCTGAACCCCTGGGGCCCCTATCGCCTGGCCGAATTGCTGTGCCAGCGTAGCCCTCGTGGCCGCATCGGCTTGCGGGGAAAGGAGAAGCTGTTCAAGTTCCTGGTTCCCCATCAATGGCGCCTCGGCCCTTGAACGTAGAGCGGCCCTGGTAATCTCGGGGTTCTCCTGCGCCAATGAGAAGACATCCACCGCCCCCCCGGGGCCGCCCTGCTGTTGAAGCCGCCTCAGTGTCTCGAGCCGTAAAGCTGACTCCTCGGCTCTGGAGCCTTGCCCGCCTTGAGCCCGCACCCTGGCTATCTCGGCCTCAGTGACCGGAGCGCCCTTGATCCTGGTCTTGAACTCAGTGACCTCGCCAGTCCGTGGGTTGATGCGGATGGCCACTACTGCCTCCCCGCCGACCAAACGTTTAGCTGGTTGCAATCCGACAACACCCCGGCATCAGAGAACGCGGAAATCCGTATATGCCCCGTTGATGACATGGCCGTATCCCGCTGGCAAAATCTCCCGCCGCTGGACGCGAAGGCGCAAGTACACTGCACGGAGAAAAACGGCGTGGTGAACGGAGTGGAGAGAGTCACCGTGTAATCTCCCGCCCCGTTGTCCGTCACGCTCGTGACCCCCACTTGAAATAATATCGTCTCACCTGGCGTATTCGTCCCAACCCATACGACATAGGAGCTGATGATCTGATCGCCGACCATGCTCCCCAGGAAAGTAGTGCTTGATCGGAAAGTCGCTGTTGAACTGACCGTCGCTCCCCCATTTAGTGTGACCCCTCCCGAAAATGTCGAAGCAGCGCCAAACGTGTTTTGCCCACTGAACGTCTGGGTTGCGGTAAGTATTGCCGCGTTTGTAATCTGGGACCCAATATTTGTCCCATTGAGAACCAACGAGCCGGTCGCGTAAAAAACGATATTGTCAGTCTCGTCGCTGCTGATAACGACGTTGCTAGTAACATATAAGCCCACAGTCGCCACTGTTCCGTTGTAGCTCGTCGTGGCTATGCTCACCCTGGTATTGACAGTGCTGATGAGGACTGTGTTCGCTGAGGCCGCAAGCCCCTCCATCACGGCTCTCCTGGCATGACCCGCCTGAGCGCAGAGAAGCAATAAAAGCAGCGCACCAAAACTTCTCATAGCGGGTCCGCCCTAAGAGCGCCGTTGTTATCCACGCTGACGCGGAAAACCGTGCCATTAGCCGAAGCCATGATAACGCCGCTTCCTGAGTTCACCACCCGTATGTCCCCCCCGGATACCTCCAACTTGCCGTTGTTGGCTGTCTGCGCCACGGCTGTCCCAATGAGAACCCTCTGATTCGTGTCGTCCACGACCAGTGGAACCCGCGTTCCATCCACCGCCTTGGCCAAGATATTCCTGAAGAACTGGAACAGCCGCAAATCCTCCAGTTTCGGTATCGCAAGCTGTATGGACATCAGTCATGCTCTTTGCGCATCTGATTCATTGAAGAATATCTCAATCTTGTACACCTCGAATGTCTGGTCGGCCGTATTGTTCGACACGGTGACCCTTATCGCCTTGCCGATCCTGCGAACCGGGATGGCGCGTCTGGACACCGTGCCGACCCCGCCGGTCATGGGAGCGTTGGTGTTCACCACCGTCGCTCGATCTATTGAGAAGCCGACCACCAGGTTTCCAGCGGACTGCGTGGCCAACGTGACGCGAATCTCTGAAAACTCCACATCATCATCAAAGACAAACTCCCGACTGGTCCAGCTGCCGTTTATCGCCGCCGTATTGTCGGCGCTCCCAGTATCCAGGGTCGTCAGAGACGTGGTCCCAACATTCCCCGCCGCAAGACTATAGGTCCCGCCGCTGGTGTATTGAACCAAGGCGAAATCGCACACTTCCCCCGCCGCCGACTGTTGGGACATATCCCACTTCCACCACGCCCCCCGCTCGTCCTGGACGTAGATGGTGTTGAGCGTGTCAGCCGGAGTCTCGTCGTTGTCGGGCACCGAACACCACATACGGTCGTTGTGAACAAAAGCCACGGCAGAATCCTGCATGGCCTCGGAGGCGAACGCCAAGCGCCTGAATCCGTCCACGTCAGCTTGAACAACCAAGCTTATTTTCTGGATACTGTCCCCCCCCGTATAAGCGAACCAACCGTCCGCCGTCAGGAATTTTAGTATCCCCTGATGCGTGACGGCTGTCCGGGGGAAAGTGAAATTGAAATTCACCGGAACCGAGATGGGTTGAAGAACATAGGTCGGGTTGGAGGGATCGAACACGTCCCCCACCAAGCGGTACATCCCCCGGCGAGTGAAGATGATGAGGGAGTCCTCGTAGATCGCGAATCCTCTGGTCGGGTTACCCACCGTCCCGACTTGCTGGAAATTATTGGAATTCCATGTTGCGGCATCTCTTAGGGCTGACCAACGAACATCGGTCGTGTTATGACCCAAGCCAAACAGGTAGTTCTTGAACGCGATGATATAGCGGAACGCGGGTACGGCAGCCACTATCACCGTCGTCGTGCCGTTGTAGCGGTAACCCCTGGTCCCGTCCACCACGAAAATATTCTGCGCCCCGGACACATCAAACGACGCCATGCTGGTCGGTCGGCCCTGGGTTATCTGCTGGATAACCGTGTAAGCACTCCCCGCGCTATAATTCGCCGGGTAGTTCGCCGTGAGAGTCAGCTGAGTGTCGGAGTCAACCGTTGATATTTCCGTGAACGTCGCCTCGGCGTTGACCATGAACCTGTCGCCCGCCGTGACGTTGGTGGACCAGGCCGTCCCCGAGCCGGTCACGGTCGCGCCGGTCACCGAGACGGTACCGGTCACATAACCGGCCCACGAAAAGGAAGTCCCGTTGTCCGTGTAGAGAAGATATTTTTGGCTATGAGCCGACACCCTCCCGGCGATCATGAGCCGCAGGAGACTGCTCGATGCCAAGTGGCTGGTGTAGAGGTTTTCCGGTATCGGCGTCAGGCTGTTTAGAGATATGGACTGGACCGTGAAGCCGCGCCTCTTAGCCAGCGCCCGCGTCTCGACCCAGACATTGTTACCCACCGCATGCTGGTTGTTGGCGACCAGGTTTACCGCGTCGTTGGTGTTCCTGCCGCCGCGAAAATCATCAATTACTATCTTCGGCATCGCTCATCACATGCTCAACCGCTCCGGGGTCATTTCCCCTCCGGCATGGATGGTGTCCCATACCTGGGATGAATCGTCGGAAAATTCCTTGCTCTGCGCTCGTATCCTCTGGACCTCCTTCTCGTATAAGCGTCCAAAGACGATAGACTTTTCAATGTTCCTGGGAAGGAGCATATGCCACGCGAGGTAGTAGACCGCCGTGACATGAAACGGAACCTGGAATATCGGGGAGTCAGTCTGTGCCGTAAGCGCCGCCGGGGATTGCGTGGCGTATATGCGCATGGTCAGAGCCACGTCGAAGGTGGTATCCGTGGTTATCTGCCGCTGGGGGAACTCAGCCGCCGCCAACGCGGGAGTGTTCACCAGAACGTAGAACGACGGCCTGGCGTTCGCGTTGTCCGTTGATCGCCAACTGGGACGTCTTTTTGCCAACTCGAACTCAGCGATCGGTTTAAGCCGCGTGTAATCCGTCCCGCTGGAAGGCTCAAGAATCACCGCGTTGATGTCCAGGATGTCGGTGTTCATATTCACCGCACCTGCCGCCCCGCCCGCGCCAACGGCGAAGCTGATCGTCTGCTGTTTCCTGGGATACCGAATTTTTAACGCCAGGTCGGTCTGCCAGTTATCCAGGAGATCGAGCAGATTGGCGTCCGTGTGGAACGGATTGGTGGAGTCTGTGTCGTTTGACGCCCGGCGGGCCTGGTCAATGATCGTGCTGACCAGCATGTTCCCTCACCAAAGCCGGGATGATACGATGATCCATGCGGATGCTTTTCTTGTTTCGGTCGCCGGGATTTAAATAAGTCATGGCCGAGCCGATGCCGCGCTTGTCCCGCCAAACATGGGACAGGTCGGGAGCCACGCGGCGCAGTTTTATGTCCCGACGATGCGCGGCGCTGATGCGGTAGGACTTTCCGGTCGAGGGGATGAATACGTCCCTCTTTACCGTCGGATAAACGAATACACGGGACTCAAACACGCACGAATGGCATCCCTCAATGTACTTGCCGTCAACATGAGTGCCGATGAGGCGATGGATAACGCGGTCGCCGCGATGCCCAGGCCGCTCACACCTCATCAAAACGCCTCTCGCGTTTCTTCCCCTCGAACGTCAGCGGATCGAATTTGTCATCCACCTCAACCACGAGGCCGGACTTCTTGTCGGTCTTGTACTTCTCGACCAAGACCTTGGCCGCCTCGATCGCATCCGCCGGGTCGAATCTGCCGATATCGTCCACGCCCATGGGCTTGCCGTGAATTTGGATCATCTCGCCAGGTTTGAAGCCGTCCCATATACCCATGGCCAACTTGGTCCCCCGGACGAACTCCTCTCCATCCCTGGGCGTCAGGATGACGGCTTTGTGGGCCTTCTCTAATTCAAGAGCCAACTCCCTGGGGACGAACTTATACTGGTTTGACTCGTTTTGTATGAGCGTCGGCGTCCGATCAGGATTGAGGACCGGCAAGCCATTCCGGTAGGACAATACGCGATCCCTCTTAGTCATCGGCGCCATCGTGACTTCTACGTTATCCGCTTTGGACATTAAAGACTCCTTTCCTGCAAGCGGCGAAAAACGGGGGAGGTGGCGAATCCCCCCATTTACGCCTTATCTCCAGACGGCGAACCCTGGAATGACGCCGTGGCACGAACAGGCTAGGGAAGGTTTTTGTAGCCGATCCCCTTCGCCGCCTTATCTCCCGATGCGAACTCCTCCGATCCAGCCTTAACGACATACGCCTTCTGCGAGCTGACCGGAGGAGGTGGAGGCCCGTTCTCACGGAGGAGGAAACCAGCCACATCATCCTCCGGCAGGTAAACGTACTTCCCATTCTTGTTCCGGCAGAGAACATCGCTCATTAGGTAAGCACCTCGCAAGCAGAGATTCCCATTCCGGCAGTGTCGCGCAGCTCGCTCGTCCCGAACAGGATATGCCCCACCAGGTCATCCGCAAGACTCAAGCGGAACTTCTCCATCTTAATGTCTATCTGCACCGCCGCGCCGAAGGCTTCCTTGTGGAACACCATATTCCTGATTCCCGAGGAAGAAACCACGCGGTTGGAGAAGTAAACGGGGATACCGTAAATCTCCCCGAACAACCCCGTGATCTGCGAGCCCCTGCCCAGTCCGGTCTTGGAAGAGTCCACGAACTTGTCTATCTTCATCAACGTCCGCTTGGACGCAGGCCGGAACGTCATCGTGCGGTCCTCAAGAGGCGCAACTCCCTCATCAAGGATTTGGATGGCGTTGAGCAATGTGTCATCGGTCAACGCAATCCCGGACGTTCCCACGCTGTTAGCCAGGCCGGAATAGAGGTTGAAAAGCTGATCCTCCAAATCCAGGGCCAAAGCATAACCGATCTTCTTCGAGTACAGAGACATGAGGTCATAGCTCGATTGGACGGTGATGAGGTCCGGTATCTCGACTGCCGCCTCACGCCATCGGTTTATGTTTATCGTGTAGTTCGACTCAGCAGGAGACTGACCGACGTAGGTCCCCCCCGATCCAACCGCGTTGGTGGTGAGGTTCGTGACCTGAGGAATCGTCAGAACGTCACCCTTCTTTTTCACTTCCACGTCGAAGCGCAGAACCCGCTTTCCCATGATGAGTGCTTCCTCACGGGCCAGCATGGCATTCTTAGCCCAGACATCAGCTAAAAATGGCGCCTGGTTAGTTGTATCGAATACAGCCATCTATCCTCCTTGGCCCCTTGCTTACGGGACCTGCGTCGAGTAGGTGCGGTAGCAGACGACCGCCCAGTCCGCCGCGACTGCCTTATTGGCAAAAATACCGTTAAGGAATATCACGGGAGGCTTAAACTCGACCAGCGTATTTTGAGACGTGGATTGCGAGTAGACGCGCATGAGGTCGAGTGTAGTGTTGGTCAACACGCTCGTATCCTCGAACACGACATAGCTCGCTCCATCCGCCGTGGACGTGGACGTTAGAACCCAATCCACGTAAGACACCCCGGAGGCCAGCACGACGGTCGTCGTCCCGGTGGCCTGTCCCAGGACGAAATGCCTGCACGGCGCTTCAAGCGGCGACAAGTTGACCCCGTCCCCAGTCGTCGGCGTGTTGATCTGCGCGACGGCCAGAAACGGCAACCCACAGCCGATCAAGAAGGCCGCTAGAACTGCCAGCTTTTTTATCACGGTCAACCTCCTTCCTGCTGGGAACTCTCCAGCATCTTCATCGAGTATCCCTTCGGGTCTTTGGCGAATTCATCCAAAGGAATCTTCTTGAAATCATCCATGGACATCCCTGAACCTGACCCGGATGGGCTTGTCATGGCCGGACGAGCCAGGCGATCCTTGACCGAATCGGCGGCCTGGACCGTGGAAGCGGACCGATCAAGCTCATTGCCTGTGACCATCCGGTATGCCGCGCGGATGGCGTTCCCGCGTCCCGCGCTGGCCAGGTTGTACGTCTTGATCGCCGAGACCAATTGCTCCTCGATCTGGTCGTTATAGCCTTGGATCGAACGCACACGGCCAAGAGTCGTCCGGTAATCAATCTCGTCCTGAACGAAATAATTCATGTTCTTCTGCGTCTCTTCGATCTTGGAGTCCGTATACCCGCGAGGATTCTTCCAGTACTCCGTGTCCGCTCCGGAGGCATCTTCTGTCTGACCTGATTTCTGGTATTCCTCCAACTTCTGCTTGTACTCATTGGCCTGGCCGACGACTTCTTGGAACCTCTCGTAGGGAACATACTGCGCCTGCGGATTGAACCTCTGTCCAAGCTGAGTCCCCTGAACCTGCTGGGGCGGCTGTTGATAGTACTGCTGGGTCTGCACAGCCGCTTGAGCCTCATCTGTTTGGGCGGCCGGATTCGGCGCCGAATTCAGCGGCGTGTTTTGGTTGCTCTGGATGATCTGCGGCGCTGTTATTTCCATTTTCTCTCCCCAGGTTTAACGCCCCTCGGCGTGATTCGGGATGCCCAAAAAAGGGGCCGTGGAGAGTGCACGCTCCACGGC
>JASEGR010000025.1 GCA_030017955.1 Candidatus Eisenbacteria bacterium | reverse complement strand
GTCGGCCACGACCCCCTCATACCCCCTGGCAGTGTGCCTTATCAAAGGTCGTGCATTTCGTAAAGTTATTTGTGGGACAGCACACTAGGAGCGGTACAGGCCGTGAGATGCGATGTAGGACAACACGGCGTCAGGCATCAGATATCTTACGGATTCACCCCTCCCTATCCTTCTTCTTATCTCAGTGGAGGATATCTCGACTCCCTGGGAATCAATGACACTCACTTTCTGTCTCCGCAATTCCTCCGGTTCCGGTGTTTTGCAGCCGGGCCTTCTTACCGCAACCACTGTGCATTCATCCAGGATCTTTTCCGGGTCTTTCCAAGTCCCCAGTTCCGCCAGGCTGTCCGAACCCATGATAAGATAGAGGGCCGCTTCCTTGCCGACAACGTTCCTGAACGAAACGATGGTCCTCACCGTGAAGGATATCTCATCCGATTTCACCTCTATGTCGCTCAGCTCGAAGAAAGGATTGCCGCGGATCGCAAGCGAAGTCATTTCAATCCTGTCTTTCGCGGGAGACAGATAGTTCCTCTCCTTGTGCGGAGGACGCCCGCTGGGCACGAAAATCACCTTGGACAACCCGAGCTTCGTCCGCGCCTCCTCGGCGATAAAAAGATGCCCGAAGTGTATCGGGTCAAATGTGCCCCCCATGAGTCCGATTTTCATCTCTATTTGTTCAGCGCTTCTCCGGGTTTCCCTTCTTTGAGCTTCTTTTCAACGGCCAGGATCCGTTGGTCGGCTTTTCTTCCCAGATGGCTGTCCGGATTGTCGTCTTTGACCTTGTTGTAGGCAGCGATAGCTTCATTCCAGAGTCCTTGCTTTTCGAACGAAATCCCTTCCTCATACATCGCGAGAAGTGCCCATTCTGTATCTGAGAAACTTACTATAGTGTTCTCAAAGTACTTCCTTGCAACCTCCGGATGCCCCAGTTTCAGATAGACCAGACCCGCCCTGTACTCTTTCTCTGCCAGTCTCGATCGGCACACTTCCGCCATTTTCTGTGCTTCCAGAGCGGCCGGAGTTCCTTCGTACTCTGATTCGGCATGTTCAAACTGAGCAAGCGCCCTAAGGGTCATTTCCTGATCAAAAGGAGCAGGCCTGGATTGGCCGAAGTAGCAGAGCCCGAGCTCGTACTCCGCCTGGGCGGTGAATTCGCCTTTCGGAAAGTCCTGAACCAGCCTCTCGAACTCGGCGACCCCGAGCGCATACTCCTTAGTCTTGAGATAGGAGCTCCCCAGGTAGTAGATGGCCTCGCCGGTGAGAGATGTGCCCGGGAAATCCGACACAAATTGCTTCAGAAGCTCGATAGCAGAATCGTATTTCTTCTGATCATATGCCTCTCTTGCCACTTCCAAACGGGCGGCCGGATCGCGCAGCAGAGGGGCCTCTGTCGCAGCGCATCCCGCAATCAAGACCACCATGAAGAAAGTGGCGAGTTTTCTCATCACAGGAAGAGGTGAATCCCAGGGAAATTCATCACTTGGCAGAATAGAAAAGGGAGATGAGGCCGACGACTATTCCGGTCACGAGCAGCGGTTCGAGAAACCTCCCGATACCTTTTCTGTGGAGAGTGGGCTTCGAAAACGGAAACGATTTTCCCTCAAGGGAAGAAAGCGCACTGGCAGGCAGCACGTCCTTCATCTGCTTCTCATCGCTTCCAGTCCAGACAAGCTCACCGGATGGCATCTGGATAAGCCGGGCATGCACGTTCGCCTTTGCGATTCTCTCAACCATCAGGCCGGCTACGAGATATTTCCTCCAGCACCTGGCATATTCAAGGCTCATCTCGGCAATCCTGTACTCCAGTCTATATCCGACATCCGAGGAATTCGGTGGGGTCGAATCCTCCCGCACGGTCTCTTTGACGGCGCCCGAGTCACCATGACTGAACGTAACACAGATATCCTTCTTCGAGTTCTTCAATGAGCTCGCAAGCGCTTCTTCAAGAAGCCAACTTCCTTCACTCACTGAAAGACCGGCCAGTTCGACGGTTGCACCTCGCGGGAGAGGAATGTCACTAATGAGATTGCCGGCCACCTTGGCCGCAAGTTCTTCCATCATGGCCATGTTCGTAGGCGGCGAAGAGAGCGCAATCCGGCAAGGCGAAAGAAGAAAAACCAGGGCCGAAATCCATAGACAGTTGACGACTGATATCTTCTCTCTCAACTACCTCTCTCCTTTCTTCAGGTGCCTTCGATGCACCTGAACTCTCCTTCGAGATCGTAAGCTTCCGTCCCCGTTATTCTAACATCTGCAAATCCAGGTTTCATAGAGATTGTTTTCCTGACCCTGACCGCTCCATCAACCTCCGGTGCCTGCGAACTCATTCTCCCCAGGAAGCAGTCTCCGTTCTCCTGTTCGATAAGAACGCGGACCTCTGTGCCATTGTACGATTCGTTTATTTCAGACGAAATCATCATCTGGACTTCCATCAGCCTGTTGACTCTTTCCAGCTTCACCTCGTCTCTAACTTGACCGGGAAGCAATGAGGCCTCGGTTCCTTCCTCCCTGGAATACGAAAAGACGCCCAGGTGCTCGAATCTGAATCTCTCAACGAACGAGAGGAGTTCTTCGAACTCTTCACCGCTCTCCCCCGGGAATCCGGCTATCAATGAGGTCCTGATTGCCGCGCCGGGCAGCCGTTTTCTCACGGCCTCCAGGCGGGACATGAGCTCGTCAGCGTCCATCCTCCTCTTCATTTTTCTGAGTATCCTGGACGAGACATGCTGAATCGGCATGTCAAGGTACCGGCACACTTTTCTGGAAGAGGCAACCATATCGAGAAGCTCTTCCGTCACTGTTGACGGGTGCAAGTAGAGAAGTCTGATCCACTCAAATCCTTCAATTCCTTCGAGGCCGGACATCAAGTCAGGAAGAGCCGGCTCTCCATAGAGGTCCGTCCCGTACGAACCAGTGTCGTTCGAGATTATCGAGATCTCCTTTACGCCATTCTCGGCAAGTTTGCCTGCCTCCTGTAGGATCTCATCAATTGGCCGGCTTCGAAACGGTCCCCTGAGGGAAGGTATCATGCAATACGAGCATTCGTTGTCACAGCCCTCCGAGACTTTCAGGTAGGATGAGACTCTTCCGTTCTTTTCGTCTCTGAGCGCCCCTCCGTAGCTTCCGCCTGGATCCTTGACACGCACGATCCCCTTCGGATTTTTCTCAAGGTCATCAATCACATCGCCAATCTCAGACCATGATCCCGTTCCGATGACGGCATCAATTCCGTTGATCTCGGCGAGAAGTCTTTCCCCGTATCTCTGACTAAGACATCCGCACACAATCAGTTTCTCAAGATTCCCTTTTGTCTTCAGGGCGGCAAGAGAAAACGCTGCTTCTATGGATTCCTCTTTTGCGGGGTCTATGAAGGCACACGTATTCACAACAGCCAAATCGGCTTCGGCCGGGTCATCAGTCAAAATGAAGCCTTTTTTCACAAGCAGGGATGACATCGACTCCGAGTCAATCTCGTTCTTTGGACATCCCAAGGTAAGAACAAAACACTTCTTCATGCTCATCTGCCGGTTTCCCGCCTCGTGTCTGATCGCGCTCCAACACTATGTCCGGAAGCTGCGCTCCTCCCTCTTCTCCGATTCCGCACGGCACACTAGGGAATCGTGAACACCTCATGCGCCATCTTTGGATTCAAGGATATGTCACTGAGCACGAACTTCTTTGTGCCGGTTTCTTCTTCAACCGTAATCTGTCTCACGACCCAGAGCTTTTTGTCAATCCAGAGGGAGACGCTGACCGGTCCCTCCTCTCCCTCCACACTTCCCAGCAGCTTGACGCAGCCGAACTTCCCGATCATCTCGCTGCCCGAAGCCTCAAACTTTCCGGATTCGAGAAATTCGACGAAGAACATCCCAGGCGAGGATCCCAGTTTCTCTCCTCCGGAGACCTTGAAAGGTTCTTCGCCCGGAACAGACACAAAGAGGTTCTCGCCGTCGGAAGCGACAACCTTACCTTTCGGAATGCTAAACTCAACCCGGAATTTCCCTGGCAGCATCGCTGCGACTTTTCCCTTTGAGACGGTCGTCTCACGCCCATCAGACGATACATCTTTCTCAACAAAGGCAAACGAGATGGTCTTCAGACCATCATAAGTGCTTCGCACCTTGCCCACGATCTCGGTGCTGGAGAGACAGAAACACCCTGAAGGAAGAAGCAAGGAGAACACAAACGAGAAAAACAGGCGCGGGATTGAACGCAACGGGTGAACTTGGAGCTTCATCGTTTAGTCCTGGACATCCCGCCCACGGTCTGCGGGACGTGCCAATCTTTCTCCGAAAGGTGTTTAGGTGAGATTCTTCTCCTTCAGATAATCCTCGCTGACGAGAACCTCTCTTGCTTTGCTGCCTTCAAAAGGTCCTACGATTCCTGCTTCCTCGAGCATGTCCATGAGCCTCGCTGCTCTCGAGTAGCCGACCTTCAGCCTTCTCTGAAGAAGCGAAATCGATCCCTGCTGATGGAAAACCACAAGTTTAAGCGCTTCCTGAAAAAGCTCATCGTCTCCAAGGGATTCCCCGTCATCCACGGCGACCGCTTCGGTCAGCTCCTTCGTATCCGCGGGCCCACCCTGCTGCTTGAGAAACTCCACAACCTTCTGAGTCTCCTTCTCCGAGACGAAGGAACCGTGCACCCTGTACGGCTCTGCCTTGCCCGCCGGCAGGAAGAGCATGTCCCCGGAGCCGAGGAGTGTCTCACCGCCATTCATGTCAAGGATTGTTCTGGAATCCGTCTTGCTCGCAACCTGGAATGCTATTCTGGACGGGAAATTCGCCTTTATTACGCCGGTAATGACATCAACTGACGGCCTCTGAGTCGCGACGATCAGGTGAATCCCGACCGCCCTCGACATCTGGGCAAGCCGGCCGACTGGCTCCTCAATCTCCATCGGAAGAACCAGCATCAAATCTGCCAGCTCATCAATAATCGAAACTATGTACGGAAGCTTACCCTCTCCTTCGGAGTCAGACACACTCTCATTGTAGTTCTCGATATTTCTGACACCCATGTGAGCAAGGAGTTTGTATCTTCTTTCCATCTCGCCAACAAGCCATCTTAACGCCCTCGACGTCTGCCGGGGATCGGTCACGACCGGCATGAGCAGATGAGGTATGCCGTTGTATGCCGTCAGCTCAAGCATCTTTGGATCTATGAGGAGAAGTCTTAGCTGCGGAGGCGTGAGCCTGAAAAGAAAACTCATGATTATCGTATTTATGCACACACTTTTCCCGGATCCGGTTGCGCCGGCTATCAGGAGATGAGGCATTTTCTCCAGGTCGGCATAAAAGCACTCACCGGAAACGTCCTTGCCGAGGGAGATCAAGAGCTTTCCCCGTGAGTTTCTGTAACCTTCGGCTGAGAGCGTCTCTCTCAAAGAGACACGTGAGGGCGCCTTGTTCGGAATCTCGATACCGATGGTGCCCTTCCCGGGGATAGGTGCAACTATTCTGATTCTCTCGGCCTTCAGGGCCAGGGCGAGGTCATCCGAGAGATTGACGACCTGGTTTACCTTGATCCCGGACGCAGGTTCAAACTCAAATGTCGTAATCACCGGTCCCGGGTGAACCTCCGTCACCTTCCCGTTCACGCCAAAATCGGAAAGCTTCCCTTCAAGGATCTTCGAGCTCTCAATGAGCTCTCCCTCAGAGATAGATCCCTGAGAAGCAGGGATTTCGTCAAGAAGAGAAACCGGTGGGAGCTGAAATTCCTTTTGCTCCCTGCTCTCAGCCGGAGTCGCTGCCTTCTCAATCTCAACCCTCACCGGCCCCGGTTCGGCCTTCGGCGGAACATCCACCTTGTGTGAAACTATCCTGGGAGGAGTCTTCTCTTGCCTTGCCGCACGGAGCTTCCCTGACTCACCTGAGGTAAGCCCGTCCGCCGCGACAGCGTCTCGCTTCACCACTTTGGGCTTCCTGTTCTTCTCTCTCCTTTTCTCGAGGAACTCCCGAATCGCGAGAGAGATCCTCGCGGCAGGCACACGCAGGAGCCAGCCGAGCAGGCCGTACGCCTTTCCAAGGGCGGATTCACTCACAGCAAGTAGAACGACAAACAAGAGGCCGGCCAGAACGACATAGGCACCGGCAGTTCCGAACAGGGAAGCCAGAGAACCGCCGAGAGAGGCGCCGAGGTCGCCGGAAACAGACTTGAGCCTCTGGGATATTCCCGCAATCGACGAGACTATCAGGAAACCGGCGACGGTAATGCCGTTCTTGAATGCCAGGCCTCCCGGGGAGGCACTCCGCACCCTGTTCACGCCCCAGAGGAAAAGAAAAACCGGAATGAGTGCCGCGAGGGGGATCCCAAAGAACTTGAAACTCCAGCTGGAAAAGAGCGCACCGACTATTCCGCCCCAGTTGCCCGGGGACTCCCCTCTTTCCCTGCCGAGGTCCTGAGGATTGAAGCTGGCAAGGCTCAGTGCGGTGAGAAGGGCAAGAGAAACAAGAAGGACCCCAAGAATCCTATTCTTTGTCCTCAGGGTCATGTTGCTCAGGATAGGCACAAGATCTCCCTAGTGTCGTGTCCTGTAAGTTCCTTGTCCATGTCTTTGCCCCCCGGACACGACACTTTCATAGGGGCTTCTCGCCCCTCTGACGCTTCAGGATGCTCCTACTCGTCGCATCCCTACGCTGTCACCCCTTAAGGGGGTCGGCCACGACCCCCTCATACCCCCTGGCAGTGTGCCTTATCAAACACCCTGCCTTTAGTAAAGCTATTTCTGGGACGGCACACTAGGTCCCAAGCTCCCAGGCGGAAAGATAGTTCTTTTGCTCTTCGGTAAGCTCGTCGATGGCTATGCCAAGCGACTTGAGTTTCAGCCTTGCCACCTCTTTGTCAATTTCAGGCGGGACTTTGTACACCTTGCTCCCGAGACCCTTTCCATTTTTGATCAAATACTCAACAGAGAGTGCCTGGTTGGCGAAACTCATGTCCATTACGGTTGCCGGATGTCCCTCAGCGGCGGCAAGATTGATCAGTCTCCCTTCGCCGAGTAGATTTATCCTCTTGCCCGAGCGAAGCTGATACTCCTCGACGAACGGCCTGACCGTACGTTTGCCTTTGGAGAGAGACTCAAGTGTCTTGATATCGATCTCGACGTTGAAGTGCCCGGAGTTCGCCACCACCGCGCCGTCCTTCATTTTTTCGAAATGCTCTTTCCTGAGAACGTTCACATTGCCGGTAACAGTGACAAACACGTCTCCCTTTTGAGCCGCATCACTCATAGACGTTACTTCGTAACCGTCCATCAGGGCTTCTAGGGCGCGCAGAGGATCAACTTCGCACACAATCACCTTAGCCCCCATTCCCTTTGCCCTGATCGCCACTCCCCTGCCGCACCAGCCATATCCGCACACCACAAATGTCGAACCGGCATAAAGCATGTTTGTGCATCTCAAGATTCCGTCTATGGTGCTTTGTCCGGTGCCGTACCGGTTATCGAAAAGATGCTTTGTGTCTGCGTCGTTCACCGCAATGATCGGGTAGGCAAGCACGCCTTTGGATTCCATACTTCTCAGTCTCAAGACTCCGGTTGAAGTCTCCTCCGTTCCACCGATTATTTTCTTGATCAGCCCTTTTTTCTCCGAGTGGAGCATCGATACCAAGTCGGCGCCATCGTCCATCGTCACATCCGGCTCCTGCCCAAGCACGCTCTCTATGTGAGAATAGTATGTCTTGTTGTCCTCGCCTTTGATAGCGTAGACCGACACACCGAAATCGCTCGCAAGGGAAGCGGCCACATCATCCTGTGTGCTCAGCGGATTGGACCCGCAGAGGGAAACCTTTGCGCCTCCACGCACCAACGCAGCCATGAGATTTGCGGTTTCACTTGTGACATGGAGGCATGCACCAATCACAACGTTCTCAAGTGGTTTCTCTCTCTCAAATCTCTCGCTTATTAGGTCGAGCACTTTCATGTTTCTTGATGCCCATTCAATCTTCAACTTTCCGCTCGTGCTAAGCGAAAGATCTTTAACCTCTGAAGCCGTATCCCTCATCTCTTCTCCTTTCCCGCTACCGCTATGCGAATCAAGAACTAGACAGACCTCATCAGTTCAGCAACTTTGTCGAGAAGCTCCCAGGTGAAGCCCTCCTCCTGCCTCCCGAAGTGTCCATAGACGGCGGTCTTTCTGTAGATCGGCCTTCTTAGTTTCAATTCCTCAATGATGCCGAGAGGCGTAAGTTGAAAATTCTTCTCCACGATGCCGACCATGACCTCATCGGGAACTTTTCCGGTTCCGAAGCTGTCAACCATTATCGACACGGGATTGGGCTCGCCGATGGCATATGCGAGCTGGATTTCACACTTGTCGGCAAGGCCGGCTCCAACAATGTTTTTGGCGATATGCCTCGCCTGATATGACGCCGACCTGTCCACTTTGGTAGGATCCTTCCCTGAAAAACACCCTCCTCCATGGCTTCCGACGCCTCCGTAGGTGTCAACAATTATCTTGCGTCCTGTGACTCCGGTGTCGGCCTTTGGGCCGCCTTCAACGAATCTCCCGGTTGGATTCACGTGGTAGCTTATGTCTTTGGGGCTGCCCAGATGAGGTGGAATGATCGGGGTGACAACCTTTTCTACGACATCCTTGTAGATTTTCTCGTGAGTCACGTCCTGGTGATGCTGAGTGGAGACGACCACGGTCGGCACCCTGACCGGTTTTCCGTCCTCGTATTCCACCGTTACCTGAGACTTTCCGTCAGGTCTCAGATAAGGGAGCACGCCGGTCTTTCGCAGTTCGGAGAGCCTCCTTACTATCTTGTGGGCAAGGACTATCGGAAGAGGCATAAACTCCTCGGTCTCTCTGGTCGCGTAACCGAACATCATTCCCTGGTCGCCGGCACCTGCCTTGTCAACGCCGAGTGCTATGTCCTGCGACTGGTCATCAATTGATGTGATCACTGCGCAGGTTTCATAGTCGAATCCATATGATGCATCCGTGTATCCGATCTCCCTTATGATTTCCCTCACGATTTTCGGAATTTCCACGTAGCAGTCTGTCCCCATTTCTGCGGAGACAAAGGCCAGCCCAGTGGTCACAAGTACCTCGCAGGCAACCCTTCCCGTCGGATCCTTTTCCATTACCGCATCAAGTATTCCGTCAGAGATCTGATCCGCTACTTTGTCCGGATGCCCCTCGGTCACTGACTCAGAAGTAAACAGGTGACGACCAGCCATTCCAGGTACCTCCCTCGTTAGGTCAATTGAATCTCGGATGAATCTCCAACATTGAGCTTCTTGAATGCGCCCTCCACGATCGAGCGCTCACCGACGACCGATGCGTCCAGGAGCATATCCTGAACGGAAGCTCTCTCGTTTATTATCGAGTTTCTCACGATTGAGTTCTTCAAGCTAACAAATGCGGCAACCGAAACGTGCGGGCCTACGATGGAGTTCTCAATTTTGGCCGAAGGATCGATTGCGACAGGCGGGATTATGATTCCGCTATCTATCTTGCATGGTTTTGAATTCATGTTGAGGAGCTCCCTGTTGGCCTCAAGGAGCGTTTCGGTCTCCCCACAATCCATCCATTTCTCGATCGGAAAGACCCCTATCTTCTCTCCCTTCTCTATCATGAGCTCAAGGGCATCCGTAAGCTGATACTCACCCTTGGTTCTCACCTTGCTTCTTATGAGCTCGCCCAGACATTCAAACAGGAGCTTTGAATTGACAAGGTAGTATATGCCGACAATGGCAAGATTGCTGCGCGGTTTGTCCGGCTTCTCGACAAGCCGTTGCACCACGCCATTTGATGTCTCAACAACCCCGTACCTCGATGGGTCTGGAACAGCTTTGACTCCGATGAGACTGCTCTGGCCGTCAACGATCCCTGAGAAATCAGCCTGGAATATAGTGTCCCCCAGTACTATCAAAACCGGAGCATCCCCAATGTGCTTCTGGGCCAGGAATATCGCATGTCCGAGCCCTCTTCTTTCCCTCTGCTCCACATAGGATACCTGAATCTTGTAATGGCTATCGACGAATTCCCTTATCCTCTGACCCATGTGGCCGATGATTAGCACCACTTCGGTAATTCCCAGGCCCACAAGTTCATCAAGGATGTGCGCTACAATTGGCTTTCCTGCAACGTTGATCAGCGCTTTCGGGACCGTATGTGTGTGAGGCCTCAACCTTGTGCCTACACCTGCTACCGGAATCACCGCTTTAGCTTTCATCTCCTCCTTCTCCACCTGGCCGACATCCCTGCCCCAGTCATCCGGATATCCCTGTTCCGTCCGCTCGAGGAGCCAAGGTATGCCGGTCTTCTTGAGGTCAGCGCCGCTTGGCCAGAATGAACTTGAGCCTGTCGATTGAAAGGGTCGCCGCCGGGTCAACACCATTCAAGAAGGCGAGATAGATACTAGCATGGTCACCCAGGCAAATCAAAGAGAATGTTCTGGAAAGAGGTCCCTTACCCTCAGTTGAGAGTTCCTCGCTGGCTATTCCTGCCTCCGTGAGGACCACCCGGGTCGCCTCGACCCTGAGAGAGTTTCTTTCCCCTTCATCCCGGTCCCTCAGGAAAAGGACGCGAGCGTCCCTTCTGAGTGATTCGGGAAACTTGTAGCCCTCAATCTCATTGTGATTGAGCTCGGGAAGCCTGTTTGCATGGCAGAAAGTCTTCGCATTTTCCTCGAACTGATTCTTCCATCGTATTCCAACACAGTGTGTTAATGATGCAGAACTATAGACGATGGGCGCCTTCCCGTGCAGCCGTTTCGCCAGGAGTTTTGCCGGGTTGTTTTCTTCCGGGGAGGATTCCTTGCAGGCCAACACTTTCTTTCCCGTAACCTCAAGAGCTTCGGACACCTCAGCCTCGACCCTCTCTTTCTTGAACCCCGGAATCTCGTCCTTGACGCCGGAAAGAGCACCAAGAACAGAGAAGAGGCTCGACCCAAGCGCCGCTCTAGGCCTCATGCCTGAAGGAAGCTCCACGTGCGGCAAGCCTTTCTTCTTTGACTGCTCAAGCAGCTCCCCACCCGAGGCGACTGTGAGGATCCTTACTCCCTCAATCTCCAGCGCCTCCCTGAATACAGAGAGGGTCTCCTCCGTGTTGCCCGAGTAGCTCGAGCAAATCACCAGACTGTTCTTCTCTACGAACCCCGGGAGATAGTAGTCCCTACGGACGGAAAACGGAATTTTGACGGAGTCCTCAAACGTCGATGAAAGCAAGTCACCTGCAATGGCAGACCCGCCCATCCCACAGAACGCAACTGAAGAAATCTCTCCGAACCTGATGCCATTCAGGGCTGCCCTTCCGGTTTCAAACCCTCGCCCGGCGAGGTCAGCCATTGATGATGCAAGGTCCAGCATGCCTTCAGGATCGATTTCTGCACGCCGAGGCAGATTATCTAAGGAAACCATTTGCACCCCCAAGGAAAACTTGGCCCTCTACACTTATGCCGAACTCGGCAGATAAGCAGATTTGTGATTGTTCCTATCCTTGATTCCGAGTGAGCAATACCCTGGAGAAAAAGTCTAGATATTGCAGATCAAGAACTGTGGAAACTTGTCTCCTACCCTCTCCAATATCGCACCCTTGACTTCGGTTGCCGTGGAAAGTAGAAGAACATGCTCGGCGAGTTCCTTCAGCTCAGAGTACTTTGCCGAACGGATCGCCGTCTTTATCTCCGGTAGAACAAATGGACTTACGCTTAGCTCATCTACCCCCATCCCGACAAGCAGAAGAGCGCCGAGAGGGTCACCACCCATCTCTCCACAGACCCCGACCCATATGTGGTTTGCATGGGCTGCATCCACTGTCATCTTCAGAGCCCTCAAGATGGCGGGATGGAAGGGCTCGTAGAGTTGAGCAATCCTCTCGTTTCCTCTGTCCACAGCAAGAGTGTATTGAATCAGATCGTTCGTTCCGATGCTGAAGAAATCAGTTTCCTTTGCCAGCAACTCGGATGTGATGACCGCAGACGGCGTTTCCACCATTATCCCTATCTCGGTGTCTGCGTTAACAGCTTTCCCTTCTTTTATCAGCTCTTCCTTAACCTCGCCACAGATGGCATTGGCTCTTCTCAGCTCCTCGAGGGCCGACACCATCGGGAACATCACCTTCACATTTCCCTTGGCTCCGGCCCTGAAAATCGCTCTCAACTGTGTTCTGAATATCTCTTCCCTCTGGAGCGAGAATCTTATGCCCCTCCATCCCAGGAACGGATTGGATTCCTTGTTCGTGCCAAGATACGAGGCAAATTTGTCTCCACCTACGTCCACTGTTCTTATTATTACCGTCTTGGGATAGACTCTTTCTGCGATGCTACGATAGTTTTCGTATTGTTCTTCCTCCGTCGGGAGTCTCGACTGGGCAAGATAGAAGAACTCGGTTCTATAGAGCCCGATTCCCTGGGCTCCGCTCCCGATCGCCCCTTCTATGTCTTCCGGAAGTTCCATGTTGGCTGATAGCTCTACACCGTGACCATCAACTGTCACGCTTGGGAGGCTCTTTATGTCTCCAAGGTCCTTCTCATGGGCCATTATCTGTTTACGCTTCTTTTCATAGAACCTGAGAGTCTTTTGAGAAGGGTTGATTACGACCTTGCCTGTCGAGCCGTCTATGACTGCAGTTTCCCCCATTCCTGCGATCTTGGTCACATTCTTCAAGCCGACAACCGCGGGTATCCCCCGTGCGCGCGCCATTATTGCAGCATGCGAGGTCCGCCCGCCAACGTCTGTCGCAAAGCCAAGTATCTTCGCTTTGTCCATCAAGGCAGCCTCGCTGGGCGCCAGGTCATGAGCAATGAGGAGAGCCTTGCCTCCGATCCTCGAAAGCCCGACTCCCTTTTCTTCAAGCAAATTTCGCAAGACTCTTTTCTTAACGTCCCTCACGTCCAGGGCCCTGTCTCTGAGGTATTCGTTGGAAGAGGTTTCCATGCTGTCGGCTATTTTGGAAACGATTGCCCTGAACACGTATTCAGCGTTTTTCCCTTTCTGTCTTATCGCTTTTATCGTATTTTCAATTGCAAGCTCATCTTCCAGAATCATCAGGTGGGCATCAAAAATTTTCGCGTACTCTTCGCCCATCTCCTCCTTGAGCGCCGACCTTATTCGTCCGACCTCTTTCTTGGTCTTCTCCACGGCGGCAAGGAACCTTTTTACCTCGGATGCCACGCGGCTCTTGGATATTTTCCTCTCTTCCACGACGACCTCTTCTCTTGGAAGGAGGAATACCTTTCCGATAGCCACTCCGGGAGAAACTCCTATCCCCGAAACTGATATTTCCTTTTCCTCACTCATTCCTACTTTTCTCCAAACCTTGACTTCACGAGCGAGACCAAGGCTTGAACCGCCAGGTCCTCGTCGGTCCCTTTGGCTTTTATTGTTATCCTGCTCCCCCGCTCTGCGGCCAGCGTGAGGATTCCCATTATGCTCTTTCCGTTGATCTGGACCCCATTCTTCACCACAAAGATTTCAGAGCTGAACTTGGACGCCTCCTTGACAAACTCTGCAGCGGGCCTTGCGTGAAGACCAAGCTCATTGTCTATCTCCACAGTCGCCTCGCTCATGCCCATCTCAGAAGGAGCGGCGCGATTCCATGCCGAAGCAGGCCCAGTGCATCCCCGCCGGTCAGAATGCAGGCAAAAAGAACCAGAAGGGTCACGGCCAGTGTCAGTATGATTGCGACAGCAGTCGCTCCAAGAATCCTCTTTCTCAGCAAGTAGTAGGAAACCAGGGCGCCTCCAAGAAACAAGATAGCGCCTTTGCTGCCCGTACCGGCGCCCATCAGGAAAAAGGCGGCGGTGTAGGTTCCGCCGAGGAACGCGCCGGTGATTCCGAGCCACTTCGAAAGAGCCAAAGGGCTTATCCTTCCTCCTGTTTTCGTGACCGCGAGGCCTGCGTCGTACCCCGAGAACACTCCCCTCAGCCGGTAATAGAGATGAGGAACATTATAGCTTACAAGAAGAAAAACAACACCAGCAAAGGTATCTCCCCGTGAGACGAGTAAGATGCCGAGGAGCGCTGACAGGGGTCTTAAGGTGCCCCAGAACAGTTCATCTCCGACCGAACCAAAGAAGCTTGAGATCGAGCCCTTGAACCTGACAAGCTCCTCGTCGCTAAGTCCCTTCCCTGAGAGTCTGTCTTCCTCCAGCCTGGCTGTCGCCCCGATGGCATAAGATGCCATGACGGGATTGGTATTGAAAAAACCAAGATGTCTTCTCATGAAAGAAACAAGCTCGGCTTTTGATCCGGACAGACGCCTGGCGACCGGGACAAGGGAGAAGCAGAATCCAAGTGCCTGCATCCTTTCGTAGTTCCACGATCCCTGAAGATAGAATGCCCTCAATCCGGCAAGGAGCAAATCAGTTCTCCTGACTTTTCTCCCGCCTTTCATAGCAAATGTCCCCAGGCAAGACAGGCCGCGAAAACCAGGCCGAGAACGAAGGGCACAATCCTTGATTTCTTTCTAACAAATATCGCACAGAATATCGAGATACCCATCGACCAGATGACAATCTGCACGGGCTGAAATGCGGGAGAGAGGGTCGAGCCCAGCTTCGGGAGGACCGCCAATCCCGAGATAAGAAGAACCAGAAGACCGGAGGCGGTAACCAGAATGCCTCGTACGAACGAAACAACCACCCCGACCAGGTGGAGTAACTCAAGAGAAGCGACCTTTCCTTCCCTCGCAAACTCGTCCGCACGCCGCATCAGCGATTCATTCATCCTTCGCATGTATATTACAGTCCTTGCACCGATAATCCCGAAACCGAGCGAAATGAGAAGCGACCAGAGAAGAACAGCGTTGCCGTCGATCCCGGGCAGGTTCTTCTTGAGAAGAATCGCGCCGCCGGTTCCGATTACGCCGGCGGTGGCGCCGTCCGGGAACGCCGACGCTCCAACCGGAAGAGAACCGCCCCACACTATCTGAAAGAGGGTCCCCAGAACCGCTCCGGTGGTCACATCTCCAAGAATAAGCCCGGTCACGACCGCGTTGACAAGCGGCTGGCTAATCATGACCTGCCACGCGGCGGTTGAATCCAGGCTTGAGATTCCCCCCGCGATTATGATTTTGAGAATCTCCGCCATGTGTTCACCTGTTCCTGAAGCGCAGGGTGAGCTCCGTTTGCCAGATTTCACCGGGCGGGATGGCGATCTCCCAGAGCGGCATCACCGACGAGCATTGAAAAACACGTTCGAGTCCCGATTCGGAAAGCGAGACCGTCTCCACCGGAAATCTCCAGAGCCCTGCGGGAATCTCAAGTGCCAGCTCCAGGGCTGGATGTCCAGAGGACGGCTGAATGACAAATCCATTAGCAATGGCGGAAACGCCCGAGGTTTGGAGATCAAAGGTCGTCTCCCTGTCACCGGAGATCTTGATAATTCTCTTTCCCGCAGAATCTTCCGGAAAAGTGAAGTTGAACTCAATTCCGAAGCGGAGATTGAGAGCCTCTTGTGACCGATTCAGCAACTCATATTCTGCTCTGACGAATGGATGAGACGCATCAACAAAGATTCTCTTCATCACTTCGAGCCTTCTCTTCTCCCCACCGGTCTCCACGCTGCCGGTTCGTGTAAGTGTCGCAAGAGAACTATCCCTTGTTCCTCTGACAGAGAACGAGTAGGAACTGTTAACGAAATCGCCTGCTTCATGGTATCTTGCCGCAGAGAAATCCTCCAGCGCAACCTCCTTACCAAGAAAGTGGTCAAGAAAGCAGCCCCTTTCGTACCAATCATAGAAGAGCTTTTTTTCAAGTCCCTTCTCCTTGGATTTGATCTCGTCGTGTATCGTCCTTACTTCTCCCGTGTCCGCTTCCTCATCCCCGGTACCGGCGCGCAGCCGCTCATGATAAGCCTCGAATCTTCTTGCGAGACAGTTGGCGAAATTGAAATCGTGCTTTCTCCATCCAAGCTCAAATACTCCGCCGCCTTTCTCGGGCTCGATCAGCATGGAAAGCTCTCTTGTCTCCACGAGAATCTCTTCAAACCCGTCCTTGTTGATGTCGAGCACGTGCGTAGAAACATCAAGCCCGCTGTCCAGCGCTTCCCGCGCGACAAGACCCTCTGCAGCGATGAGATTCGAGTAGGCGCTCCCCCTCAAGTGCGGGAGATAAAGTCCCCCGAACACCCCGTGCCAGTACGGGCAGTTCACTTGAGCCCTCCAGATCCAGTCCAGAGCCGACTCGTAAGTGTCCTTCGAGACCTTTTTGTGATTCTTTAGCTCCTCAAGCCTCTCTCTCGCAAAGAGAACGCGTTTGTGAAGCCTATTGCTCTCGGGATACCGGACGAGGAAGTTCCTCCAGAAAGCGCCGTGCACAAACCCGCCGCATTGCTCGTAATGTCCATCTTTTTTCAGCCGATCCACAAATGAAGAGCAAGCCAACTGAGCGGCCGGCGGCAGCGCCCATTCCATCATTTCGGGGTATGATGCCGTCGGAAGATAAATGCGGCCGAGCGGCTTCTCCCGAGCCGCGTATTCTCCGAAGGGAACGGAAAGGAGCCACTCGGAATTCGATTCGACAAGGGAAAAGAATTTCTCGAGCCATCCTTGCTCATAGACCAGCTCGTAGGTCCCCGGCCATACTCCGAACTTCTCGCCATCATCTGCCACTATCACGGCCTCTCCCGGAATCTTCTCCTTCCATTCCGAAAGATAGCGGACAGTCTCTTCGGGCTCATGGAAGGGAATCATGTATCTCAGCCTTTTGCTTATCGGAAAAACATTGAGCGTTTCGCCATCTTCTTCAGTCACAAAGTAGCCGTGAAGCTCACCCTCCGCGATTCCGGTTGAGAGAAAATGATAGTCGTCAACAAGAGTGTACTCGACCCCCGCCTTCCCAATCGGTTTTGCGAGACTTGGCTCCCAGACCCTCTCTGCAAGCCACATCCCTTTCGGAGTCACTCCAAACAGTTTCTCAATCAGCTTGGTGAGCTTCTCAATCTGCCCAATTTTGTCCTGGTCACTGATCGCCGGGAGTATCGGCTCGTAGAAACCCCCGGTCATCGGTTCCACCTGTCCGTTTTCGATCAGTTTTCCGAGGATCTCCACGTATTCGGGTTTTTTGTCAGCCAGCCACTCAAGCAGATTCCCACTCACGTGCAGGCTTATTCTGACGCCCGGATGCTTTTGCAGAGCTTTCAGAAAGGGCAAATATGCTTTCTCGCAGGCAGACTCCAGCACCCATTCGAAGTTTCCAACGGGCTGGTGATTGTGAACTCCAAAGAGAAAATGAATCTTCTTCATTTACGCTCCTCTATCAGGGATATTACATCAATTCCCTTTGCCGTGGGCACATCTCTCGCTTCAAGCCTTATCCCTTTCGCGGCCAGCTTCCTCAACGAGTCTTCGTCTTCGGAATCAAGATAAAGGTAAGGCAGCAATTTCCTTCGCCCTTCCCTGAAATGCACGCCGCCGACATTGACTTCGCTAATGCTCAGCCCTCCCTCGACCAGCTTCAGGAGGTCGGCCGGAGAGCTGACGAGAAGAACCGTCCTTTCGTCATGAGGGACTTTGGATCCGAGAAAATCGAGGGCGTCCGCTAGTGAGAGGATTGTGACCTTGAGACCCTGCGGGGTTGCATTTACGTACGCTTCCTTTTGCCACTCGGTGCCGGCAACGCCATCGTCTGCAATCAGTATCCGGTCAGGCGATAATACCCTCACCCACCCGACCGATACCTGGCCGTGAATGAGACGGTCATCTATCCTGACAAGACAGAGCGGCATTGGCCGTGGCAACGGTCCTAGTCAGATCGAATTGATCTTCTTCCTCTCTCTTCTACTTTCTCAACAAGCTCTGAAATGGGCAATCTCGACCGGTACTGAATGAAAGCCACAATCATTGCGAGGTTAACTCCGCACAACACTCTTGCACTCTTTCTCAGACGGGCAATCGCCTGGCTCGCAACCTCACAACTTCCGCCGACGAGATCAACAAAAAGAATTACTCCGTCCCCGTCATCAATGCCATCTAGTTCTCTGTCGAGCATCTCGACCATGCCCTGAGGCGACAGTCCCTCATTGGATATGGCCTTGAGCCCGCAGTCCTCACCTGCGATCAGTGAACCTGTCCTGATTAGCTCGTCCCCAAGGCGTCCATGAGTCAGAATGAGGCCGTTCACCATATCGAATCAGGCTCGTCCGAACATGGCCGGGAACTACTACTCCAGATCATTTCTCACCCAGCGCTTGGCGAGACTCCTCTCCTTCATCAGCTCGACGAGCTGCCTGTTCAGCTCCCGGGCAGGGTGATAGCCATAGGCCTTCACGAGGTAATTGAGAGCCACAACTTCTGCAATCACCGTAATGTTCTTTCCGGGAATTATGGGTATCGTAACAAATGGTATTTTCACATCCAGGATAGTCGTCGTCTGGTCATCGAGGCCGATTCTTTCATAGTCTCTGCCGTCTGTCCATTCCTGCAGATTCACCTCGACCTCAATCCTCTTCTGAAGCCTGATAGACCTGATCCCGAATATGCCTTGAACATCGATTATGCCAAGGCCTCTTATCTCCATATGGTGTCTCATCAGCTTCCTTCCGGTCCCGACCAGCACGTCGCCGTGCCGCTTCGTGATCGTCACAACGTCATCGGCAACAAGCCTGTGCCCGCGCTCCACAAGATCAAGTGAACATTCGCTCTTGCCGATTCCGCTCTTACCCGTAAACAGTAGACCAATGCCATAAACATCCACAAGCGAGCCGTGCACAATGGTCTCTGGTGCAAAGGCCCAGTCAAGGTAGGCTGTCAGCTCATGTATGAAAGGCGTGGTGGATTGGGGCGTGCGCAGCAGCGGGACGGTATATTTTTCTGCGCATGCCACGCAGTATTCGGGAACCTCCAGTCCCTTTGTCACGATTATGCACGGGACCGGAAACTTGAAAAGGTTATCGATTGCTGCCTTTCTCTGGCTGTCGTTCAGGCTTGCGAGGTAGGCTATTTCCGTCTGACCAAGGATCTGAATACGTTCGTTGAGGAAGTTATCGGTGAAACCGGCCAGGCACAGGCCCGGCCTGTTTGTGTCGCTCACCGTTACCGCGACTTTTGACTCAAGAGAAATTGTGAGTTGCTCGAGTTGAAGCTCTTCTTTGATGTCCTCGTAGAGCTTGGCAGCCGTTATTTTTTCCAACTTCTACTCCAAGAGAGGGAGCGACTTCAGGTTTGCACCCCTCTTGCCTTTCCTGGAAACAAGCTTCTCCTTTCTTTCCCGTACCCTTCTCTCGATAACATCCATGACCTTCTTCAAAGCCTGGCCCATCTCGTCGGACTCGCACTTGCTCACGATCTCGGAACCATTGCCGCTGAGCGTCACCTCGGCAATGTGTCTGTATTTCTCAACCCCCACGATTACATGTGCTTCCACAATCTTTCCAGAGAACCTTTCAAGCTTGTGAAGTCTCGCTTCAGTTTGTTCTTTCAGGGTTTCAGGGAGTTCACAATGCCTCGTCTTGAAGGTTATCTCCATTGTCTGCTCTCCTCCTTCCAGTGCTGTGTCACATAAATTCGCGAACTTATTATGCGGTGCCCCAGCACTTTCACAGGGGCTATCGCCCCTATGACATTTCGAAACTTGCCACCGGCAACTTTCGCAACTGTAACCCCTTAAGGGGGTCGGCCGCGACCCCCTCATACCCCCTGGCAGTGTGCCTTATGAAACCGCCCTGCATTTCGTGAAGCTATTTCTGGGACGGCACACTGGGGGCCGCCCCAAAATGGAGCTAGACGCGTTTCCTGTACCTTGCAGGGAGAATTCCCAGGAGTTCTCTGTACTTCGCTACCGTCCTCCTCGCTATCCTGAGACCTCTTTCCCTCAATCTTGCGGCAATTTCGTGATCGCTGAGAGGGGCCTTCTTGTCCTCCTCCTGGACCATCTTCAAAATCGATCCTCGTGCGCTCTTTGCGGATGCTCCTTCGCCGTCCTCTGTCTCAAGCCTGCTAGAGAAGAAATACTTGAGCTCGAACACTCCACGAGGAGTCTGAACGTACTTCCCGTTTGTCACCCTGCTCACGGTTGACTCGTGCATGCTTATTTCATTTGCTATCTGCTGAAGCGTGAGCGGCTTCAGAAATCCGGGACCCTTTTCGAAAAACTCCTTCTGCTCCTCCACTATGGTCTTCATGACCTTGACCATAGTCCTCCTTCTTTGCTCTATTGTCTGGATAAACCACTTCGCCGAGTTCAGTTTCCCCTGTATGAACTTCTTCGCCTCGGAATTCTTGTTCTCCTTGCTCAGAAGCTCCCTGTAGGAAGGATTTATCCTTAACCTCGGGACGTTTCTGTCATTGAGAAAAATTACATATTCATCGGCGACCTTATCGACAACAAGATCAGGAACAACATACCTTGCCTCGTCTCCGGAAACAGTCATCCCCGGCTTTGGATCGAGTGATGCAATGGCATCAAAGGCGTCCTGGATCTTCTGAGGCGATTCCTTGAGGATCCTCGAAATCTCGGCGCCCTTCCTTGCCTTGAACATCTCGAAACACTCATTCAGAATCCGTGACGGCAGGCCGTCCTCCACGCCCTTTGCCCTGAGCTGGATGAGAAGACACTCCTGAAGGTCGCGAGCGCCGACTCCTGCGGGCTCAAATTCCTGAATCCTGCGCAGCACCTCCAGCACTTTCTCAGCCGGTTTTCCAAGCCGCGAGGCGATGTCAGCGACCGGATCTTCAACCTTTCTCAATTTGCCGCTCTCGTCCGGTTCATGCAGGACAAGATATCCGGCTTCGTCTATCGATCCAAGAATTTCTTCTGCGATCTCCTGGTCCTCGGGCGTCGTGAGAGTCAGCCTCGCCTGGCTCAAGAGAAGGTCCCTCAGGGAGAGCTTGGTAACCGGTGTCCGCTCGTAGAACTCCTCCGATGAGGCTTCATAGCTTCTCGGGGCAGCGTATTCATTCGAATCAGGCCAGAACTCCGACCAGTCCACCTCGTTTTTGTCCTCGTCCTTTGCCTTCTCCTCTTCCTCTTCAGCCCTTTCGGTCGGCTGTACCTCGGTTTCTTCCACCTCCTCAAGAACAGGATTTGCCATGAGCTCCTGCTTAAGGATCTGCTGGAGTTCTAAGGTGGGAACTTGAAGGAGCTTGAGGGCTTGCTGAAGCCTTTGCGTCATCACCAGCGTGGGCTTCTGCGTCAGGTATATCTGATGTTTCATTTCCATAGAGGTTTGACCTAGAGTCTGAATTTTTCTCCGAGATAGAACTTCCTTGCTTTCTCGTCCCGCGTCAGCTCATCTGCGGTTCCGGAGACGACTATTTCGCCTTCGAACATTATGTAGGCTCTATCGGTTGTCGTCAAGGTTTCCCGGACACTGTGGTCGGTTATCAGGACTCCCAGTCCTTTTTTCTTGAGCCTCAGAACGATTTCCTGTATCTCCGCGACCGCAATCGGGTCTATCCCGACAAACGGTTCGTCGAGAAGGATGTATGAAGGTTCAGTTGCAAGGGCCCGTGTAATCTCCACCCGCCGTCTCTCTCCGCCGGAAAGATTGAAAGCCTTCCGGTCAGCAATGCCCCGGATGTCCAGCTCCCCCATCAATGAGTCGAGCCTGCGTCCTATTTCACCCTTAGAGATCGGCAAAGTCTCCAAAATTGCCAGGATGTTTTCTCTCACGGTCAGCCTTCTGAAGATCGATGATTCCTGCGAAAGATACCCTATGCCAAGCCGTGCTCTTTCATGCATCGGGAGAGCCGTTATGTCCCGGTCGCCCAGAGAGATCTTTCCTTCATCCGGTCTGAGAATTCCAACTATCATGTAGAATGTAGTGGTCTTTCCGGCTCCATTCGGCCCGAGAAGACCGACCACCTCTCCCCTTCGGATTCCAATGCAGACATCATTCACCACTTTCACCTTACCATAGCGCTTGCCGAGGTTTTCTGCCTTGAGAAAACCATCCAGCTTCTTCTTGTCCGGGATGCTGATGTCTTTGGCGGGTGACTCTTTCAATCGACCCTCTCAGTCCTATTTCTTCTCTAGCGCCTTCTCCCCGATAAGCTCGCCTTTTATGTCCTTCTTTATCTCAAACTGCTTAAGATCAGGGTAACTCTCAAATCCGATTCCCGTAATGATATCTTTCTTCCTTGTTATTTTCACGAATCCATCGGATACAATCTTGCCCGGGCCGTTGAGCCATACCAACTCGTCAGTCTCAAGCTTCGTGCCCTCATCGGTTATGACAACGACGTCGCCTTTTGCCCTCATGTTGCTCGATCCGTGTTCGAGGATGCCCTCTCGGGATGTCAGGTCCGAGTACTTCTTTCCCGTCTCATCGAAGAACTCTATCGCCACACTCTTTGAGAGAGTGATGCCCTTATCATTGTAGACTCCCGCCCATTTTGCCCGCAGTATCCATTCCTTCCTGCCGGAGGTCGTCTCCGTCACCGAGAAGCCAATCACCTCTTCATCCGGGATGTCGCCGGATACCGACGAAGGTACTCCTTCCTTCCCCTTCTCGCAGGAAAAGAAAATGGAGAACAGGATAAACAGATACACAGAGAAGAATCGAAGTCTTAGTTCGATCCGCCGGTCAGGCCGGCCTGGTTTTCCATCTCTCATGCATCCACACCCACTGAGTTGGAGTTGCTCTTATGAATGCCTCAAGACTGCTTGTGCACTTCTGGGTGTTCATCTTGATGTCTTCGGCATAGTCTCCCGAAAACGTAAGATCGAGTTCCCTGCCGATCTCTATGACATGCTTGCCGTCCGCATCCAGCCTGATTGCCGCCGGGATGATTGGAGCTCCGGACCTCATGGCGACCCTCACTGCACCCACCGGGGTGTAGGCCTCCTTCCCCATGAACTCAACAAACGTCCCCTCAACCTTTGTATCTTGATCAAGCAAGAAGCCGACAATCTCGCCCCTCTTCAGCGCCCTGAAGATCTTTCCAAGAGCACCATCTCTGGGTATCTGCACAATGCCGGCGGATTCTCTTATTCGTGCCAGCAGGCTGTCCAGTCTCGGATCGTAGAGAGTCCTCATCAGAGCGTTGACGCGATACCCCTTCCTGGAGAAATACGAGGCCAGAAGCTCCCAGGAACCAATGTGTCCCGTCACAACTACGACTCCCTTTCTCCTCGAGAGCACATCATCCAGCACTTCCTTTCCTCTTACCCTGACAATCTTATCAAGTTCCGAGGCGGACATAAAGGGCAGCCTCAGTATGTCCACAAGATTGCGTCCAATATCCCTGAAGACACCTTTGGCGATTGCCCGCCTCTCCTCGTGACGAAGCTCGGGAAATGCTATTTCAAGATTTTCTATTGTCTTCTTCCTCGGCTTCGAAAGAAGATAGTAGGCACCGGTTCCAAGCAGCCCCATTATCGAAAGCATGAGTCTCCTGGGGAGAACTCTCGCAGCCATTGTCACCAGGAGAACAAACCAATAGAGAAGGTAATTCCTTATTCTCTTGAGGAAACGGTTTTTCTTCATGGCAAGGCGGACCCGGAGCGTCGGTTCTCTCCATTCTTCACGCGAAGAAGACCGCTCGCGGTCCCTGGTAAAAGCACACTGTCCGGCATTTCATCGGTTGGGGCGAGCTGCCTGCCCTGCCCTTAAACAGTCGTGCATGTGAAGGAGTCCCACGGGAACCATGTGCTCATCCACAACGACCAGGCTTGTTATCGGCCCCGGAGTATTCTCCTCCATCAGCCGCACCGCCGTCGCAACCAGCTCATCCTCCTGAATGGTTCTGGGTCCGGGCGTCTTTACATCCCCCACCCTGAGCTTCATTATGTCTTCGTTCCTGACCAGGATCCTCTTTATGTCGCCATCAGTAACAATGCCTGTGAGTTTTCCTTCCCGGTTGACAACAGTCGTGACTCCGAGCCTTTTCTTCATAATCTCAAGAATCGCACCCTTCATCGTCTCATCTTCTGAAACAATGGGCACCTCGTCTCCCCTGCGCATTATGTCCCCCACCCTGAGCCTCATTGTCCTTCCGATTGCCCCTCCAGGGTGAAAGAAAGCAAAATCCTCTTTCTTCAGTCCCCTTTTTCTAAGAAGAGCTATCGCGAGGGCATCGCCAACCGCAAGAACTGCAGTCGTGCTGGTCGTGGGAACCAGGTCAAAAGGGCATGCCTCTTCCAGCCGGCCTGTCTCTATCACGATATCGCACTCGCGACCAAGAGAGCTTTTCCGGCTCTCTGTTATGCTGATTATGAGAGGTCCGAGTCTCTTTACCACGGGGAGAAGCTCGCACAGCTCGTCGGATTCGCCGCTCTTTGAGACAAAGAGTACACTGTCTTCGGAAGTCACCAGTCCGAGGTCTCCATGAACGGCCTCCACGGGATGAATAAAAAAGGAGGGTGTTCCGGTGCTTGTGAACGTGGCGGCAATCTTGCTCGCAGCTATCCCGGACTTTCCGACTCCAGAAACGATCACTCGCCCTCTTGTTTTCAGGATGCCGTCAACTGCTTCCGCGAAGCCGGGGCCAAGCTTCTCAGAAAGTGAAAGAAGTGCCAGCCCTTCCTTGGAGATCACTTCTTTGGCAATCTCAAGTGCCGATGTAACGTCTTTCACTTTCATCAGTGAATCGTTCTCTCCCGTATTCCGTCCGGTTTTCCCGCAGAACAACGGCAGCTTCCCTGGACAGACGGCATTTCATCTCGTCCGGGTTGACGCCCGCTGATACGAAAGGAGTGCCTCACCCCATTTTCCTTCCTTCTTTAGGATAAGCTCAATGGCTTCCCTGACTGCGCCTTCCCCGCCCTTTATCGATGTCACAGCCTTCGAAATCTGTTTCACCTCAGCCACGGCATTCTGGACCGCAATTGGAAAGCCGACAGCTTTCATCGGCTCGAGGTCAGGGAGGTCATCACCCACGAAAGCAGCCTCATGCAGGGAGATTCCATCCCTCTTCAGTATTTCGTTCACAAGTTCAAGCTTGCTAATCACTCCCTGATGGCACTCCACCCCGAGCTCCGACGCCCTCTTATCCACGGCGTCGCAGGTTTTGCCCGAGATCAGGACAACGTTCAGTCCTGCCCCTTTGGCCATGAAGATTCCCACCCCATCCAGCACGTTGAAGTTCCTGAACTCTTCGTGCCTCCCAAATACCACTTTTCCGTCGGTGAGGACACCGTCCACGTCAAGAAACAGAAGTTTTGTCACAAAGCATTCCTCACCCTCAGCACATCGCCAAGGAATTCTTCCATCTTGTCCAACGGTATCATGGTTGTCCGGTCTGAAAGAGCGTTCGGCGGGTCCGGATGCGTCTCGATGAACAACGCATCTGCCCCGCAAGCCACGGCCGCCTTCGCGAGTGGAAGTGCAAATGAAGGGCTCCCGCCCGCCTCCTTCCCGCCAGGAAGCTGCAGACTGTGAGTCACATCAAAGACAACCGGGTAGCCAAAACGTTTCATGATGGGAATAGACCTCATGTCAACGACCAGGTTCCCGTACCCGAAGAAAGTCCCGCGCTCAGTCAGAAGGATCTTCTTTCCGCCAACGGATTCGATCTTCTCAACGACCAGTGCCATATCCTGCGGCGCAATGAACTGACCCTTTTTGACATTCACGGGTTTCCCGGTTCTCGCACATGCAAGAAGAAGAGGAGTCTGTCTCGACAGGAATGCCGGGACCTGGAGCACATCAAGCACCTCCGCGGCCTTCTTGACTTCTTCCCTGCAGTGAACATCGGACAGCACCGGGACGTTCTCCTCAGTTTTCACCCTGTTGAGAATCCTCAATCCTTCATCTATGCCGGGGCCGGAGTATGATGATATTGACGACCTGTTTTCCTTGCTGTAGGAAGATTTGAAAACAAACGGAAGGCCGAGCTTCGAGGAAATCGTCCTCAGCCTGCCGGCTGTCTTCAAGACCATTGACTCGTCTTCAATCACGCAGGGACCGGCGATCAAAGCAAGTCTTTCTCCTACGATAATTCTGTCCCCAATCGGAACATGGCCCATATTCAGGTTCCCCTGCCGCTCAGAATCCTGGGGCTTCCTCTTCTTCTTTCAATTGCGGCCGAAATGAATCCCTTAAAGAGCGGGCTGGCTTTTTCAGGTCTTGATTTGAACTCCGGGTGGAACTGGACTCCAACGAACCAGGGATGCCCTTTGAGCTCGACTATCTCGACCAGCGCGGCAGCGGGATGAATTCCGGCTACGTGGAGGCCTCTCTCCGCGAGAATTGACTCGTAACGCGGATTCATCTCATACCTGTGTCTGTGTCGCTCCGAAATGGCATCCGTCCCGTAGGCTGCGATCGCCTTGAATCCTTGTTTGAGCTCGCACGGGTAGGAGCCAAGCCTCATGCTCCCGCCCATCTGGCTTTTCCTCTTCTGTTCTTCCATCAGATCTATCACCGGATGCGGGGTGTGTTCATCAAACTCGGTGCTGTTTGCCCCTTCAAGTCCGCAGACGTTTCTTGCGAATTCGATCACCGCACACTGCATTCCCAGACAGATGCCAAAAAACGGAAGCCCAGTCTCCCTGGCAAATCTCACTGCCTCCAGCTTTCCGTTTATGCCCCTTTCACCGAAACCGCCCGGGACAAGCAGGCCGTGAACCCCCTGAAGATGACTCGACGCACCGTTCTTCTCTATGTCCTCCGATTCAACCCACCTTATGTCGATGCTCACCCCGTTCGCCACTCCGGCGTGGACAAGGGCCTCGACTATGCTCTTGTACGCGTCCCGCAAATGAGTGTACTTGCCGCACACTGCCACGGTCACACGGTCCCGTGAAGCCGAAATCCGTTCAACCATCTCCCGCCACGAATCCAGCTGAGGCCTTCCTCCTTCAAGCCTGAGGAGCTTCAGAACGAGCTCGTCCAATCCATCTTCGTGAAAGACGAGAGGCACCTCGTAGATTGATTCCACATCCAGTGCCTGGATAACTGCCTCCGCGGAAACGTTGCAGAAAAGGGCTATCTTCTCCTTGAGATCTCTTGAAATCCTCTGCTCAGTCCTGCACAGAAGGATGTCCGGGTCAATTCCGATCTGCCGAAGCTCCTTGACACTGTGTTGGGTCGGCTTGGTCTTGATCTCCCTCGCGGCCTTTATGAAGGGAACAAGGGTGACATGGATAAATGCCGTGTTATCCCTGCCGAGCTCGAGCCTCAGCTGGCGGATTGCCTCAAGGAAAGGAAGGCTTTCTATGTCGCCGACTGTGCCGCCGATTTCGACAATCACGATGTCGGCCCCGGTTGCCGAAGAGAGCTCCTTTGCTCTTGATTTGATTTCGTCAGTTACATGCGGGATCACCTGCACGGTGCTCCCTAGGAAATCTCCCCTTCTTTCCTTGCAGATGATCGCATCATAGATCTGCCCGGCCGTCACATTATTCTTCCGCGATGTGCTTATGTCGGTAAACCTCTCGTAATGGCCGAGGTCAAGGTCAGTCTCAGTCCCGTCCTCCGTGACAAAGACCTCTCCGTGCTGGAAAGGGCTCATTGTGCCGGGATCTACATTGAGATATGGATCATACTTCTGCAGCGCAACCTTTATGCCCCTTGCCTTGAGCAGGAACCCGAGAGAAGCCGCAGCGATTCCCTTGCCCAAAGACGAAACCACTCCGCCGGTTATGAAGGCATATTTTGCCACTAGGACTCTCCCGCTCCCGAAAGAAGCTTCTCCATCGCTTCTAGATCTTCCCTGGTATCTACTCCCATTTGATGGTAGGAGGTTATCCCCACACCTATTCTGCAGCCATGTTCAAGGAACCTGAGCTGCTCAAGGTCCTCTGCGATTTCAAGTGCAGTCGGCCTGGCTCGAGATACCCGGAGCAGGGCATCCCTCCTGTACGCATAGAGGCCGATGTGTCCGAGATAGCGGCAGCCCAGCTTATCGCTAGACACAGCCAGATTCCGCGCTGTCTTCTGCCGATCCAGGGCTTTCCCTCCTGAATCCGCACTGCTTCTACCCACTCTCGTCCCGGCTTCCCGGGTACATGGATCAAACGGACACCAGGGAATCCTGGACCTCGAGAAGTAGATTGCAGATCCGCCGAGGTCAATGACAACCTTCACCACGCTGGGGTTATCTATGTCTTCATCAGCTTCAATTGGCGTCGCAAGTGTGAAAACAGAATAGCCATCGCTCTTCCTGAGAGAATCGACACACTTGTCGATCTCCTCCGGAGCTATCATTGGCTCATCGCCCTGAATGTTGACGAAGAAGCGCTCGTTGCACCTTCTGGCGACTTCAGCTACTCTCTCAGTTCCGTTCAAGTGGTCCCTTCTCGTGAGAAGCGCCTCTCCGCCAAACTCCTTCACAACACGGACGATTTCCTCATCATCTGTGGCAACAAGAACCCTTGAAAGGGACTCGGCAAGCGATGCCCTTTCGTAGACATGCTGGATGAGCGGTTTTCCAAGGAGAACAGCGAGTGGTTTGCCGGGGAATCTCTTCGAGGCAAATCTTGCAGGAATTACTCCGACGCAGGAGGAGAAGGCCTTCCTTCTTTTCACTTTTCTATCTCCTGTATCGCTCGACTCCCTCCTTGTAGAGATTTCCTCCAAAGCAATCCTGACCGACCAGAAGCGGAAAGTCCCGCACAAAAAGTTTCCTTACCGCTTCCGTACCAAGTTCGGGGTAGGCAATGACCTCGCAGGACTCTATCTTCTTCCTCAGAAGAGCAGCGGCTCCGCCGACCGCAACGAAGTAGATTCCCTTATGTTTCTTCATCGCATCGACAACCTCTGAACTGCGCTCGCCCTTCCCAATCATTCCCTTCAGTCCGTGCTCAAGGAGAGTCGGCGCGAATCTGTCCATTCTGTAGCTTGTGGTAGGCCCTGCCGCGCCAATCACCTCTCCCGGCCTGGTCGGCGTCGGACCGGTGTAGTAGATCACTTGACCTTCAAGCCCGAATGGAAGCTTCTCGTTCTTCTGGATGAGGTCAAACATCTTCTTGTGGGCGGCATCTCTTGCCGTATAGACAAATCCGGTAAGAAAAACCTTCATCCCGGCCTTGAGGGACATCACATCTGAGTCAGTAAGAGGAGGACTGACTGCAACTGGAGACCGTTCGTTCATTTTATCTTGCTCCGTTAATGGATGCTTACACGTTTCCTGTCGCTGCTGAAATTCTCAAAGGAGACCTTCCCTGACCTGAGGGCGAACAGTGTGTCATCTCTTCCCTTTCCGACGTTCACTCCCGGATGGAATTTTGTCCCTCTCTGTCTCACGATTATGCTTCCGGCACTCACAAACTGACCGCCGGAGCACTTCACGCCAAGCCTCTGACCGGCCGAGTCCCTTCCATTTCTTGAGCTTCCTACTCCCTTCTTGTGTGCCAACTCTTTTCACCTCCTTGCTGCGACTCTCAGTCCAGGGTTCCTCGAAGATTTCCAGCCAAAGTCCCGGACTATGCCTTCGATAGCGAAAGGATCTTCAGCTCGGTGTAGTCCTGCCGGTGTCCTTTCTTTTTCCTCTCGTCCTTTCTTCTCTTGTACGTACTGACGACTATCTTCTTTCCTCTTCCGTGGGAGATAATCTCGGCCATAGCGTATGCCTTCTTGACGAAAGGATTCCCTATTGCCGTATCTTTTCCATCGGATAAGAAAAGTATCTTCTCCAACTTCGTCTTCTCACCCGGGTCAAGTTCCATCTTCGGCACCTTCAGGACATCGTTCTCGGTGACCCTGAACTGAAAGCCGCCGATCTCAACTATTGCATGCATCTGACTTCCTCGCTTCCTTTCTCCCTTGATTGATTTGCTGTCTTCTTTCACATCAACGTTTCGCTGTTAAGGGCGGTCAGCCCGCCCTTAGCCATGGAACGAATAAGAGCTTACCTCTTGCTTGAAAAGTTACACCAGAACCAGGGTCACTGTCAACTGCGAACTGTGCGCCAGTCGATCGCTCTTCGAGATGTCCTTTCCCTCCCGCCGAAAATGTCGATCCCCCGTGTCACCGATGCCGGTCGAGCCTGCAGGAAGCGCCCGTCAGTAACTCAATCATCGGCCGGGCTTCATTTCTTTGCCGTTCCGGGGAGAAGAACCTTCATCTCCTCCCTTCTCAGGCCGGGGTCATCTCTTACGTCTATTCTAGTCTTGAGTTCCTTCTCCAGTCTGTCCAATCTCCAGCTATTCTCTTCGACCACGTACACGGCTACGTCGGGATGAACCCTTACTTCAATCTTCTTCGGAGCCTCTTTTGCGACAATGCCTCTTACTAGTCGCGTCATCTTCATCATGACCGACTCCATCGAAAGGACCTTCCCGGTGCCCTCACAGGTCGGACAGTCCTCTGTGAAGTAATGAACGATGCTGGGGCCTTCCCTCTGCCTGGTCATTTCAACAAGCCCAAGGTCACTAACCTGGAACGTCTTCGTTCTGGCTCGATCTTTCTTCAAACACTGTCTGAGCTCATCCATGATTGCTCTCTTGTTCCCCTCGGATTCCATGTCGATGAAGTCGATTACGATTATTCCCCCGATGTCCCTGAGTCTCAGCTGCCGTGCGATTTCTTTTGCCGCTTCGAGGTTAGTCTTGAAGATTGTGTCTTCCTGACTTTTTCTGCCGGTATACCTTCCTGTATTGACGTCAATGGTGGTGAGCGCCTCTGTGGGGTCGATAGTTATGTAGCCGCCCTTCTTCAGCCACACCTTCTCTTCGACAAGCTTGTCAATCTCGGACTCGATGTCGTAGTAGTCGAATATCGGCAGATTCTCTTTGTAAAGCTTCACTCTCTGCCTCAGCTCGGGCGCGAACGATCTCAGATAGTCCATTATCTGGCGATATTCTTTTCTCGAGTCAATCACCAGCTGGTTCACGTCTGCTGTGAAGATATCCCTTATCAACCCGCTGGTGAGCTCCATCTCTCTGTTCACAAGCGCAGGCGCTCTCGAACGGGCAGCCTTCTTTTCAATCCGCTCCCACAATCTCATCAGGAATTTCACATCGGAAAGAAACTCCCTTTTTCCCTTGCCCTCGCCCGCAGTCCTTACAATTATCCCTCCGCTCTTGGGTCTTATTTCTGAAATGAGCGCCCTCAGCCTTCGCCTCTCATCCCTCTCAGCGATCCTTCTGGACACGCCTATATGGTTCAGACCGGGCATGAAAACGATATACCTCCCGGGAAGCGATATCTGTCCGCTCACTCTGGGGCCTTTTGCACCGATTGCCTCTTTGGTCACCTGAACAAGGATTTCCTGCCCCTTCTCGAGGAGGTCCTCAATCCTGGTGGGTGCTTCACCTCGCTGCTCCTTCCCCTTGGGCTTGTCTTCGTCAAATTCCTCGTACTCCTCATATTCTTCTTCGTTGTAGCGAAGATCCGAGACATGAAGAAACGCCGTTCTCGAAAGGCCGAGATTTACGAACGCCGCCTGCATACCCGGCAGCACGGCATTTACCCTGCTTTTGTAGATGTCCCCGACGTTCCTTCTTCTGTCCATGCGTTCGACCACAAGCTCGACAAGTTCTCCATCCTCAAGGATTGCTATTCTCGTTTCACCTACGTCAGAATTTACAACTATTTCCTTTTTCATTATTTGACTCCATTATTGGACACATTCTTGGCAATGAACTCCATGGGAGTGACTGCCACACCATTCCTATTGATCCAGAGACCGGTCCTATGGGCACTGAGAAGCCTCCAGTCAAAGCTCCCGCCGGCCAGTGCATTCACGATTCTCTCCGGTCTCGCGGTGCTTACTCCTGAAAGCAACACTCTCAGGGTGACGGACGGAACACCTTTGCCGGTGGTCAGGCGAATCGAAAGAATCGACGGCTTCACGTCAACCAGTCCGTTCCTTCCGTCCACGTTAAACTCCTTCATCTCGTCCAGAGAAGCTAACCCGGAAGTCAGTCTGCTTGCAAGCTCAGCCGCCCCGTTCTCGCCAAGCAGCCCTGTGACAAAAGGAGTGAAAGATACCGAGTACTCTGCCTGAGTTATGGAACTCATCAGAGATTCACCTGTCCTCACAACACTTGCGGTTTCCTCAACCCTCAATCCATCGGGAAGAAATGTATTCAACTGCAGGATCTCGGTTGCTTGGCTGGTCTTTAGAAGAGAGAGGTCAAAGTATTCGCAGAGCGAGGTCATGCCCAGGGGAAGCGGAGGCCCAAAGGAAAATTGAAACCTGCTGACTTCACCTCCCCCGATGCTAGGCCTGAGCCCGGATCTCCTTAGTGCCATTTCGAGTCTTCTCATTACATCGAGGTGAGAGAGGAATCGAAGTCTTTCCCCTTTGGAGAACCTGACCCTGAAAAGCTCGCTAGTCTCACGCTCCCTTTTCTCTTTTCTGGGCGAACGGCCGAAAACCCCGCTTCCCGAAACATCCAAGGACGTATGATCACCAATCTCTTTAGGCTCACAAGGAGCATCGGCTTTCTCGCCACCCGCCTTCAAATCGAGCGAGCCGGCCCGAGAGACATCCATTCCAGGCCCGCCAAAGAGCATGGGGCAGTCCTCGACACCGCAGTTAGTGCAACCGGATGCCCTGCAGTCCTCCGTAATGCTGCCTTCCGCAGCGGCAAGTCTCTCGCTGGCGAGGAACTCTTTTGATACCGGTCCCTGCACATGGTCCCATGGAAGCTCTTCCTCAGCGCCAAAACCATGAGACACCATTCTGACATTCGCGCGACTCTCTCTCAGAGCTTCCTGCCAAAGCTCGAAATTGAAGTAGTCCGTCCAGCCGTCAAACTTCGCACCCTTCGTCCATGCAGAGTGGACTGCGTTTCCAAGCGAGGCATCTCCTCTGGAGAATGACGCCTCGATAATTGACTTCTCAGGGTTCCTCCACTTGAATTCAACCGGAAGAGTCCTGACAAGCCCTCGCAGTCTCTGAATCTTCATCTTGAGACACTCCAAATTGTCCATACTCTCCCACTGAAAAGCGGTGTGCGGCTTAGGGACAAATGGCGAGATACTCAGCTTGATCCGCAGGCTGCCTTTCTCCTTCCTGCCTGCCCGCACGCACGCTGCCGCCATGTCAGCAATCCCCTCCAAATCCTGAACCTCTTCGCCAGGCAGCCCGATCATGTAGTAGAGTTTGATCGACCTGAAGCCTTCTTGTTTTGCAGCCCGGACTGTTTCAATCAAGTCTTCGAGGGAGATGGGTTTGTTGATTCTTCTTCTGAGCCGGTCAGTGCCTGCCTCGGGGGCGAATGTGAGACCCGGCCTTCTCACCGAGCTGAGTTCGACCAAAATGGCTCTGTCGAGAGTTCCCGGTCTGAGTGAAGGCAGCGAAAGAGAAACATTTCTGGACAGAAAGGTCCTCCTTAAAGCCGGAACCACATCACCCAGAAAACTGTAATCGGAAGTGGAAAGCGATGACAGGGATATCTCAGACCATCCAGTCGAGGCAATTCCCATCGTTGCTTCCGTGAGAACATCTTGTCCGGACTTTTCCCGCACAGGCCTGTTAATGTAGCCGGCCATGCAGAATCTGCACCCCCTGGTGCATCCCCTCATGACTTCTATTGTCAGCCGGTCGTGGGCGATCTCCGTGAGCGGCAAGAGCGGTTTTTCGGGATAGCATTCTCTACGGAGTCCGGCAACAAACCTTGACTTGATTCTCGCTGGAATACCTGGCTCCCGCGGTCTCCTGACTACGTACCCGCCCGTCGAGATCTGCTGTTCGTGAAAGGCCGGGACATACACGCCTTCGAGTCCGGCAAGAAGCCTGAGAATATCCTTCCTCCCCGCTTTCACCCGCTTTCCCTCTATGATTGTGTCCGCGACCTCGTTGATCACTTCCTCTCCGTCTCCAATCACGAAGCAATCAATGAATGGACTCATTGGCTCCGGATTGAACGCACACGGCCCACCGGCCATCACGACAGGGTCATCCTGAGACCGATCGGACGCAAGAACCGGAATCCCGCCCATGCTGAGCATATTAAGAACATTTGTGAAGTGAAGCTCGTACTGAAGCGAAAAACCGACCAGATCGAATTCATCAGCCGGCCTCCTGCTTTCGAGAGAGAAAAGCGGAAGATCATGCTCCCTGAGTGCCTCTTCCATATCGACCCACGGGGCAAAAGTCATCTCACAAAGCGTGTCTTCCCGCTGCGACAGAATGTGGTGAAGAATTCTGATGCCGAGGTGAGACATTCCGATTTCATAGGTGTCGGGAAATGCGAGGAGGACCTTGAGAGCTACGTTCTTATCGGATGTTTTCGCGGCGTTTTCTATGTTTCCAAGATATCTGTTGGGTTTGGAAACAAGAGGAAGTATTGCTTCCTCGAGCATGGCGAGGCTTATCTTCATGATGCGTTTTGTCAGAGTGAATAGCCGCTCTTGAGCGCATCACAGTTCATCCCGATGAGGCCTTTTCTTCTCTCTGAAATAACGCTACCCAGAGAGTTCATGACCGTTTCAAGAGCCACTGCCTGGGTCTTCTTAAGGAACGCCCCAAGCAATGCCATGTTGGCAGCTCTGACATCCCCCAGTTTCTCGGCAATCTGATTTGCCGGCACGGGCACGGCGGAAATATCCTTCCGACTCGGGAGCATCTTGACCAGGGAACTGTTGATGAAGATCGTGCCGCCTGAGTTAATGGATTTCTCAAACTTCTTCAGCGAGAGCTCATTCATGGCAATCACGCTGTCGGGTCTCCGGACCACTGGAGAGGCAATCTCCTCATCAGAAACGACTACAGAACAGTTCGCAGTTCCACCTCTCATAGCCGCCCCGTAAGACGGGAAAAAAGTTGAATGTTTTCCGTCCATCATAGCGGCATGCGCAAGAAGTTTCCCCATGAGGACGATACCCTGACCTCCGAATCCGGACATAACTACCTTGTGCGCCACCTCACCCTCCTTCTTTCTTAGTGCCGGTGGTATCTTTAACTTCGCCAAGCGGGAAGCACTTTGCCATCGTTTCATCAACCCATTTCGTCGCATCAAGCGGAACCATGCCCCAGTCCGTAGGACATTGCGATAGGACTTCAACGAGGCTGAAACCCTTCCCGTCGAGCTGGGCCTGGAATGCTTTCTTCATTGCCCTCTTTGTCTTCGTTATCCCTGGAGGACCATTCACCGCCGTTCTTGCGAGATATACTGCACCTTCCAGAGAGCTCAGGAGCTCGCACACCCTTATCGGAAACCCGGCCCTGGCCGGATCCCTGCCAAGCGGGCTTGTCGTGGTCTTCATGCCAAGAAGAGTGGTCGGCGCCATTTGCCCGCCGGTCATCCCGTAGATTGCATTGTTGACGAACACTGCGGTGATTTTTTCGCCTCTTGCTGCCGCATGCACAATCTCAGCAGTTCCTATGGATATCAGGTCTCCGTCTCCCTGGTAGGTGAAGATTGCGCAGTCCGGGAGTATTCTCTTCAAACCCGTCGCGACTGCCGGGGCTCTCCCGTGGGCGGATTGGACAAAATCAAAGTTGTAATACTCATCGGCAAAAACCGAGCACCCGACTGATGAAACCCCAATCGTCTTTTCTCTCAGCCCCAGTTCATCAATCACTTCTCCAACGATCCTGTGAATTATCCCATGGCCGCAGCCCGGGCAGTATTGCGTCATGACGTCTGTCATCGAGTCCGGTTTCTTGAAAACCTGTCTCACTTTAGTTCCTCCACAGTCTGGGGGAAAGCCGCGAATCCGACTCCACTCCAAGATTCAGGCCTCTCCATCCGCACTCTAGCTCCTACCTTGCTGCAGGAACCTTCAAGGCATTTTCCACCTTATCAAGGATTTCGAATTCAGTGGGGATACCGCCACCCGGTCTCCCGATAAAATGAATCCTGGACCTGCCTTGGACTCCTATCTTCACGTCGTCTATGAGCTGTCCCAGGCTCATCTCCACGACGAGAATATCTGCGCATCTGCCGGCGACTTTTGAGAGCGCATCGTACGGGAAGGGCCACAGTGTTATTGGCCTCAACAGGCCGACCTTGAGACCCTTCTCCCTTGCAAGGCGAACAGCCGCTTTCGAGATCCTTGCGCAAGTTCCGAACCCGACGATGACAAGCTCGGCATCCGAAGTAAGAACCTCTTCGTACCTCGTATCTTGAGCTGCTATCTCAGCATATTTCTTTGCCAGGCGATTATTGTGCTCCTCCAGAGTACCCTCGGCCAGATACACCGACGTGATGAGATTTCTTGCCCTTCCGGACGAGTTTCCGAGCTTCCACTTCTTTTCCGGAAGCTCCGGGAACTTGAACTCATTGAGCACCATGGGTTCCATCATCTGCCCGATAACTCCGTCGCCAAGCAGCATTGCCGGATTCCTGTATTTGTCCGCCAGGTGGAAAGCAAGCCCGGTAAGGTCGTAAGCTTCCTGCACGGAACTGGGAGCAAGGACAATTACCCTGTAGTCGCCGTGGCCGCCGCCTCTTGTGGCCTGAAAGTAGTCAGATTGGGCCGGGGCTATATTGGCCAGTCCCGGTCCGCCCCTCGTGATATTGACGAAGACCAGCGGAAGCTCCGCACCGCTGGCATACGAAATCCCCTCCTGCTTCAGACTTATCCCGGGGCCTGAAGATGATGTCATCGCCCTTGCCCCTGCACACGCAGCACCATACACCATGCTTATCGCCGCGATCTCGCTCTCTGCCTGGATGAAGACTCCGCCCACATCAGGCATCCTCCTCGCCATATACTCAGGAATCTCGTTCTGTGGTGTTATGGGATATCCGGCATAGAAACGGCAGCCTGCCCTTATGGCTGCCTCAGCAATCGCATCATTCCCCCTCATCAACACTTTTTCCATTGCCACACTCCGTTCAGTCAAAGCCCCACAGTGAAAGCGTCACATTGAGCTACTCAACAGATTGCCCAAAGGGGTCCCTAGCCTGAATTATGCACGCGTTTACTGAAAAAAGAGTGCCATCGTCCTCG
>JASEGR010000024.1 GCA_030017955.1 Candidatus Eisenbacteria bacterium | reverse complement strand
CAGCCCACGCAGCCCTCGCAGCCCCCGAAGCCCCCGCAGCCCCCGCAGCTTTTCCGAAACCTGTATCGGTCACGTCGAATCGCCAATCAAATTTTGGCGTCGATAGACCAGCAATCCGATATGCTTCCGCAATCGCAGCTTCACATTCCTCTTTCTGGAGTGGCCATCCACGCCGAAGGTTCACACGTTCCATGCGCTTGATGAGCGCAAGCGTCGCATCGGTGAACCCGCGCGCGCGTTCTCCATCGTTTTTCCATATGAGTCCTTTCGCCATATCAATCTTGGACTTGCCGAACGGATTGCACGAAGTAGCCGTATTCTCGCTCATGCACGACTTCGTAGATCGCGGGTGCGATCGTGAGCGTCTTATGCTCTTCATGGACGAGCTCGACCGGTTGGAACACCTCCATGACCGCGCGACCATCGGGAGTCGTGAAAAATCGTACTGTGTCGGGACGCGGATCGGCGATACGGTGTCGGTGTCCCGTTGCCTCACCGTACGCGAGGATGTGCGCATCTCCTTTCGTATTCTCCGTTGCTCCTTCGGGAATCGACCCGATCGGTCGCACCAGGAGATCTCCATGTCGGTAGGTCGTCATAACGTATTTCCATTTACTGTCGTACCTGCACCTCAATTCCGTAGAACGCGCGCATGAGCTTCATGGTGCGCCGGAAATCCTTGAGCTTTGCGGTAACCGGACTCTTCACATCGATAACTTCCTCGTGCCCATCCGCGTACTTCACCCAAAAATCCGCCGTGTAAATCCCGATGTTGTTCTCGTTGATGATGAACGGATATTTGGGGTGAACCTGTATTTCTACGACTCGTTGATCGTTCCTTCTCGCTCGCCGGCAGGACTGAAGTTCACGGTAGACTTCCGCTTCCCGTTTACTCGAGAAAACCTTGCCGTCTATTTCCGTACGTATGTTTCCGTATTTATTCTTTATGCGCTCGTTATTCATATCGCTCGGTACTTATTCATTGAAATGGTGAGTCTCAACTCTGTTTACATGATTTTACGGAGCGCTCCCGAATCTCATTGAGCTGTTCCTTCGTGAGCATATTCATTCCCTCTTCATCTTGTTTTCCTCTTCCGTTCTGCTGTGAACTTCTCCAAATCCGCCGCGTGTTCTAACACACTCAACGCATACCACATCGCGCACTGATAGCAGCTGTACGTGTACGGCGAGCAGTACTTCCACCCGTGCATCTTCTGACGGAGCGCTTTGGCGATAGCGATGTAGGTCACAATCCTTGCACGTCTTTCAGCGAACTAGGTGAGCATGTTCAATCTGTTGCTCGTCCTCTCATCCGCGGCATTCATTCGTGTCTCACGATTCCCTTACATAGTACGTCTAGTACTTCGCCATATACCGCTCAATAATGCTCGCTCTCTCCCCGTTTTCCCTTCTTCATTACCGAATCAGTCTTCGGACGAAAAATCGTGCATCGGGTATAAACAGGTAACCAACACACGCCGGCCCGAAGATTTTTTCCAATAACCGTGGATGAACTTTGCACGAGGGATTACTACAATGATAACCCTTGTACTCCGACCCACGGATATTCACTCCTTGGCAAAATTCGTGATGAGGTTCGGTGCTGCGATATCAAATCCTACGACATCAAGCATCCCACGATCATTTGGGTCTGCGACGGTAAACCCATTAGATACCATCCCTACCACGACGAGCTTCGCGGGAATCTGCATCGCGTTCCGATACTGAGCAAGCGCCTGACTCGGATGTATATTTCCCGCCCACGTTTCACTGTCGGTATACACCACAAATGTATCTACAGAAATCTTCTCTTTGAGCGCCCAGAGCATTGGGAGCGCGCAATCGGTTCCATCCATCGAAAGCGCATCGGCCTTCCGCATCACCGCATCAAGCGTTTCCTTCTTCGTGATTGTCAATGGGACGAAACCGTTGGCGAACGCCATGACATGATACTGCGGTTCTGTTCTCGCAGTCACCATTGCCATTGCTACGGATGCGATACGCGGCGTGAGACCTTTTACACCCGCAACTGCTCCACCTGACATCGAACCAGAGACATCGAGCGCGAGGAGCATCCGCTTCCCAGATGGCTCTACGTTTCCGAATGCAGCGTAGAACGCATCATCGAGCGCATCGCAGACGGATTCTACGGGCTCCCATTCGAGCTTCCCGAGATTCCCGCGACCATTCTTGTACGTGTGGAGCGCGGTGAGTACTGCGATGGGATGCAATCGAGATTTCACGATTTGATCTCTATTTGCGAGTTTCTCTCCAACGAGTTTCGCTGATACACTCATTGGTTTCAATAATCCATTCGCGCTCATACGCCCAAGATTCCGAATCATCGCGTGGAGCGGCATATGCGGAAGCAATGCGTTCCACATTTTCGCACTACCAAGAAGTTTCGTTGGCACCATTTCCCACGTAATGCGTTTGTCCGCCTCGATGATTGCCACCGCATCGTGTTCCGTCTTCGTCTCTTGGAGACGCGCGAACTGTTCCACGAGGTCGTGGATGCCGTCACCGCGCTTTCCTTGCGTCACCCACTGGAAGAGGAGATCATGCGCACCGAGTTTCTTCGGATGCGCGAGCCGGAGGAGATCGCGGTGCGACCATCCGTTCCGCTGTCGGTATTTCACGAGCTGATACGCAAGATCATCGACGGTCTGCTGCGTGTACCAGTTTCCGATTGCGGTTCGGAGTCCACGACCCCAGCCACGGAACGCTTGCACATACTCTGCAAAGGTGAACAGGTGCGTCCCGATACGCGCAACTTTCGGTAATGCCGCAAGCGCAGCCTTTCGCGTCTCGGGATTTCCCGTTCCTGCGACCATGGCGAGTGCGAAGAGTGCCGGATCATTCTTTGGTGCTCTCCCAGAGTCACTTACCTCAACGATTCTTTGGACCACGCGAACCCCATTTTGTACGATGCAGCGCATGACCGCTTCGGCATTCTCCACGGTGAGTTTTCGTTCGCTCGCGTAGTAACTTCCACCTTCAGAACCGAGAACGAGGAACCGATCGAGTCGCATCCAATCATCCACCGCCCAAGAGAACCCACCTGTGGAGTTCTCCACCTGTGATGATCCGGGGATTCGTTCACTCTGCGGCGTTTCCTTCGTACTGAAATGCGTCGTGTAGTGCATAACACTACTTTCCCATGTATATCAACTCATCAACGATGAGCACTTCTTTATCCCATGCACCAAGGACGTAGTCCCAATTCCCGAATGGTGAAGAAACGAGGAGAATGGGATCCCGTTTCTTCAATTCTGTTTTTGGATCAAAGTCTTGTACGATGAGCCGGACAACTGGTTTATCTTTACGGATTTTGAGGCATGAGTGCTTGAACGTCAGTAATTCGTCGATTGCTTCTTCTGGCATCGTCCCTGAGTATTGAGTAACGGGTACAATCTTCAAGCGATACGTTGCGCAGAGATTACGGATTGCTTGTTCATGCGTCGTGGGATACGAGAATAGATGCTTATAGGTATCGTATTTCTTCCTCGCTTCGAGGAACCCGAGTACCGTATATTCGGCATTGAGATCGAAAATACTGACATGATCTTCAAGTATCTTGATACGCTTTTTGATGGTTTTGATTTTTTGAACAAGATTAGAGGTATCTACGATCGGTTCGGTTTGATCCTTCAATAACTCCCACACCTCAATTGGTTTTTTACTCTCGCGCGTATCTACTTTTTGAGTTCTTCCGATGACTGTTCCGTCTTGGAATGTAATAGAACCTTCATCAATGACTTGAACGAACCCATTGCCACTCATTGAACGATAGGTCCCTACCTTCCTTTTCGATACTGCCTTCTTTATTTCAGAAAAGATACCCATACATCACTGAGAATACATAACTCACTAGGACATGGATTTTTGATGAATAAAACAAAGTGGTCTCCCATGCTTCTTTTGCGAGTACCGGAGTACGGCATCCGTAATCCCCGTTTCACACTGCGCACAATTGGCGACGATCTTCTCTATCGGCTTCTTGGCCATTGAAGGAGGCGCTACAGGCTCCGCCACTGGAAACACCTCCCGAATAGCATCATCGGTGCTCTGATGGGTTTCCGTTGATTCTAGAGGCATTGTAGGGCCTTGTGGGGCCTTCCGTGCGGGATTCTTGGTCGGGAATGGCTCCGCAGGGAATACGCCATCCATCTCCTCTGCGGGGGTAGGCCGGAATCCAGCGAGCACCGCAACCCATGAGAGTACGTTGCGGAACGCCTTAGCGCACGCACGTGTCTGGGCCATGCTCTTGAGTTGGAAGAGCGGCTTGCTCCGCCAGTTCTGCTCGTCGTTCAAGCACATTGCCGAGGCCGCGGAAATCACCGCGCTGTCTGCATTCCGCAGCACCTCCGCCGTCGCCTCGAAGCCGTGTACGTCTCCGTACTCGACGTACCGTACCGACGATTCCACGATACGAACCGAGAGCCCGTAGAACCGTCCGAGCAATTGCCAGTCTTCAAACTCAAGGTATTGTTCTCCTCCGAATCTCACCTGTTTCGGTTTCTGACGAATGACCTCCGTCAACGCGATCGATGCGTGCTTGGCCTCGGCGAGCACCAGATCCGGTGCGCGCTCAACGATGATCGAGTGCATGATTTCCGACGGCACGACCGCTGCCGTCACTGGTTCTGCTTGCGTCTCCATATATCTCCGCCTCACTGCATCGCGGTCAATGATCCTTTCGGATCAATCGGTCCGGTTTTGCGTTGGCGTTCCATTTGTGATCTATACATCCAAAAATAGCTCCGTCTTCTTTCATAAGTACGAATGACGTGACGTGTTCGTTTGTGATCCGCCGTAGTTCCAACTGTTCTGTGGCGTACCGTGCATCGCCCTCACGCTCATGGAACGGCAACCCACGGATGCACGTCGTGCATGGACCTCTGCGCATCGTATCGCTCGCATCATACGAGATGGACATGTCTTTCTTTCTGTTCGATGGCATCGAAGTACCCGAGTTGCGCGAGTTGCGTGAACACGTAGTCCTGATTCCGGTTCAAAATCGCCTGGATGAGCCAGCTCGCTCGTTCCTTCGTCAACGCGCCGAGGACGCGGTAGAGTTCCTCCCGTTTCGTGACGGAATCCCCGGGTACGCGATCCATCCACCGTTCATGCGTGCCGCGATCCATCACGTCGTGGAAGAGCCGATCAAGAATGGACGACCGTTGGCTGAGCGTGAGTGGATCGTGTGCGGACATATATCAAGGAAGACGCACATCATGCTTTCGGGACATATATCACAAATTTCCCGTCGCATATGCCGATCGGATAGAGTCCCATCTCCCAAAGAGGAATGAGGAGCAAGAATGCTCCGTTTTTGTACTTACTCCGAAACTCGGTAAGATCAGACACGATAATTTCTTGCGAACCCAACGCCGCATCCCGCGCCGCACCCCACGCCGCACCCCACGCCGCATCTTGCGCCGCATCCCGCGCCGCAGTCCACGCCGCATCCCGCGCCGCATCCCACGTCGCAGTCCACGCACCAGCCCAATCATCAGGCGATTCTAGTTTTCGATACTCAATCTTCGCATCGACGCCGAATGCACGAAGCGTGATCTTTACCAGTTTTGTCGCTTCCGATTTCTTCCAGCCTTTTTTGGGTTGGAACCATGGAATCTTTTTGACGCGCTCAATGTACGCATCGAGTCGTTCCTGTATATCCGTTGGGAGATTTTCCGCCATACGATCATTGCGCGATAAAAACCGTCCGTTCCTGCTTCCCCCATACGAGCGCTGCGGAACGAGTCGGGAACCAAATGTCGAAACGATCATCGTACCGACGGCTCATGCGATCGGTGCATGTGTACCGTTTCGCTCCAATGTACACCGTTGTCCCGAACGGATACCGGCGAGGACATGCGATCGCACCATCGTGGACGAGCTGCCCATTCGCCATTTCAAACGGTGTACGGTCTGTTTGATCGGTCGTTGAGGAGTACGCGGTAACGGTTGCCTGAACCACCCGTATCCGTTGCCACATCCGCTCGAGCTGGAGATCAATCTCTCTTTCGAATGTACGACGGGAGATGCCATTGAGTTCTACGAAAGAAATCTCGTGTATCCTCGGTTGCGCGAGCGCAATCATCATGACGACTATTCCGATGATGCCTCCGATGGTGAGGATGATCTGCATATCAGAAAGGGATCGCCATCACCGACAAACGTTCGATCTCCTTTCGCGCTGCTGCCTCAATCGAGTGCTCCGGTGGTCGCCATCCTTCCGAGAGGAGGCGATTTTTCACGATCGGGAGATAGCGCTCAGCCATCGCCTCCTCATACGCTTCATTCGCTGCATCCTCGTCATCCTGCCGGTGCGACGGGTGGAGACATCCGTCCTCCGGTCCGGCGTGACAGTCGTGATCTTCAAATGAGTCGTTCATATAAGTTTTTCAGTATTTTCTCGATACATCATCATCGATATATCTACTTTCACGTGGTGTAGTCTTAACCTTTCTATCCACAGCATACAACGGCGTGTCGTTCCTGTCAATGTGGATAACTGGATAACGAGAAGCCGCTCTTATTGAGCGGCTTTCTTCCTCCTTGCCTTCCCACTGAGTCGCCCGAGCTTGGCCATATGGCCTTTCTTCTTGGCAACGGCGCGGCCTCCTGGAGAGGTGACGGTCGCCCGAGCAAACCTGAGAATCTCCTCCGGTGATGCCCCACGAGCCACGAGATCAGCGATGGTAAGTTCCGCCGTTTGGACCTGCGGTGCTTTCTTTTCCGGCATATACTCCCAGCGTAACAGCGTGCCGTTTTGAGGTCAATGCGGCGTATCAATAGCGCAACCGTACGCTCATGGCGTACGGCAGGTCACGCGATCCATAATAGTGTCAGTTTTTTCCAACAAACGTAGGTTTATACCGAACGAGTCACCAGTCACCACCCTATAGAGAGTCACTAGTGGTGACTCTCTATAGGTGAGGTATGACCGGACGAGAATCGAGTCACCAGGGTGGTGACTCGATTCTCGGCTAATTATAGCTAAATCTTCGGATGAGTCACCACCCAGTCACCACCCTGGTGACTCCGTGTCAAGTGAGTCACCACCCTGGTGACTGACGGTTGTTGAAAAAAGCCGCCAGACACCGTCAACATTACCCCACAGATTCCTCATACTTCCTTTGGTTAGCGCGTTCTTCAATGAGGCGTTTTTTGCGTCCGAAATCACCGTCGCGATACCCGCAAGATCTTTCGGTCCATCCGAAAGTGCCAAACGAATCCGTTGGACGAGCGATGCGTCTTTCGGGAAGTTCATGGCTGGGTTTTCGTAGCCCATGTCCACGAAACCATCCCCGAAAAAGATACGACATCCGAATGACGCTCTCCTGCGGTCATCGTTTGCCTTCCGATGGTGGAGCCCGCTATGAAGAACTCGATCTTCCTGCTCTTGTGTACAGGCGATATTCCAAATATTCCTAGGAGAGTTTGCCCAGAAAACCGATCCAAAGGCGTACGCGTGATTCTCCTGTTTTGTCTCATGGGCGATGGTGAGAGACGTTGTCTTGAGGGAAGCGAGTGCGTTGAAGTACCGGATGGCTATTTCTGCTTTCTCTGGTTCTCCACCACAGGCAAGCGCAGCGGAGTCCACGATGATCAGGCCGATGTCGTGCTTCGCAATAATTCTCTTGAGCGCAGGCAGACAGTCCGCGATGGGGATACCGCTCGGGGAGTAGTATCGGAGCGCACGAAGTCCGTCGTCGAATGGTGTATCGGCGAGATTAGGAGCACCGCGAATCAGCTCGAGACGGTCCGCGAGCGTCCCACTGGTTGATTCATAGTCCACAAAGAGCGTTCGTACTCGAGCCGCCGGCGTCATTCCGAGAAACGGGGTACCCGTTGCGAGCGCGTACGCAATTCGGAGCGTAATGAATGTTTTGCCTGATCCCCCACGTCCAAAAAAAAGATTCGGCGCACCGAGAACGATGAAAGGCTCTAGGAGATACCCCACCGCTTCCTTTGGAGCATCTTCGAACCAACACGACGTATCCTTATGCTCAATGTGTTTTTTGAGCGCTGATGCAGCTTGAGAGAGGATGAGGTCCCATGCGACATTCCTCCCGAATGTTTTTGTGAGTGCACGGGCAAACCCTTCACGTGCGGAAAGTGAGAGTACATTGATTCTCCCCTCAAACGCTCGTGGTGTTCCCCCGGCAGTGATGAGCTCCACGGAGAGCACCGCGTCAATGGTATGGTTTTTCATGAACTCCACGTCTGAAAAACGCAAGAACACGAGACCGTCTTCAACGGGGATTTGTACAACGACGGTGTCTCTGTCTTCAACAATCATTGGGGCGTACGTTCCCTCGGTGATCATTGGCGTATTCCCCTCGATGACGCCTTCTCGCGCCCGCCGCGTCTTCTCGGTCTTTGCAATGGATTCGTACACCGTTTTAAGCTCATCATTCCCAAGAGGTGGTGTTGCATGCGTGGTATTCCACGCTTGCAGGAGCGGCCAGACGACGCTTTCCCAGCGGTCCATGCGGTGTTCCCCGAGAAGCATCCCTGCGATGCTCGTGGCAGTGTTATTCCGTGATCCTTGCGGGGTATTTCTACTGAGGATTTCGGGGATTTTCGACTCGTGCGTTCCGATGATCTTCGCTCTGATCGTCTCAGGCAATGAAGCAGGAGTAACGGTACCGATAGGGATATCCCACGCATACGTTCCACCGGAGTCGTGTGGACTCGGTGGAAGGAGCACATACCCCCCCTCGGTCTTCACGTCGTACCGAGGCGCAATTTTTCCGACACTATTCCCAGTTGTCTCATTCTTGAAATAGAAATGCCATCCGCCACCACCTGTTCGTACGCGCGGGGTCTCAATGTCGAGAAGACGAAAGAGCGACATATCCGCATCGTGCTCTGCATCTATGACGAGAAATCCAGTGAGCTTCCCGACCGCGAGCCCGATCCCCGCATCGGGCCATCTCGTCCACCAGTGACGGATGTCGTCCTCACTCGGAAGTGCTGTGGCGTATCCCCTCCACGGAACGAGTGGAGTTTTTCGTTTCTTATGATTCTTATCCCATCCCACTGGGAATACCGGAAGACCCATCTTGAGGTATCGAATCGCGTTCTCGAGAAGGGTCACAGGAGTGTGGGATTGCGGTAAAATTTTACCCCAAGCATACGTGCATCCTCCTGCGGTAGCCATCGTTGCCACCGTCCACAGATGGTGCAGTCGATCCCGTAGTGGAATCCGTACTTGGGAAGTCTTCGATCGTCTTCGTGGAGACGGGTGATGATTTCTTGTGGGAAAAATCCTACATATTCACGAAACGGACCCTCTGCGTTACACTCCGCATATTTGCATTTCGTCGACATAACAAAAACCACCAATATGAACGGGCAAGTATGGCCCGGATAACCATCGGGTCACACCGTCGGACCGGGTTGCCCCTAGCCCGCTCATAATGGTGGTCTGATGGTTATCTTGTTGGATGTCGGGTTCCCATCCCGACATGTCCACACTACCATGCCTACGTCGTGGGCGCAAGGACGACTTTCTTGCCTGTCTAAACCCCTAGATCGGACTACTCTTTCCGAAACGAGAGGTAGATACCGTAGATGGTCATGAGCACCCCTACTGTGGAAATGGCGTCAGCGAGTGGTGAGTACATGCCTATTCCCCTTTATAAGAATACTGAGCTGCCGAGCAACCTCCTCTGTAATAATTCGCTTCTTCGTATAGTCATCCCACAGCTTCGCGCGTTCCTCGTCCGTCTTGAACGCATCAAGCTCCTTTTTGATCGCCATAGCGCGATCGCCCGACGCAACGCCCTTCGTCTTGAGATCGCGGTCGTGAACCGTAATCCCCTCGTCCTCTTCTCGTTTGATCCGCTCGATTTCCTTCGCAAGTTCTGGGTTTCCCGCAATGATTTTGTCGAAGATGTCTGCAGCTTCCTGCTTCGGGAGTTGGTCGAGCTGATCGAGATATGCTTCTACGCTGAACCGTTTTGAGGTCCCGAGTGGGAGCTGTCCGAGTACAAGTTCTCGAATACGCCTCGAGAGTTCTTGTACCGGGCGCACCTGGAGCGTTGGTTCACCGATCTTGCTCTTCCCCTCCACAAGTTCCTGCGTGCCGTACGTCTGAACACCGACGCCGAAAATTGCCGGAAGTCCACCCATAATGCTTTTCGCATCTGGGTCCTGGGATAGATCGTATATATCTTGCATGACTATCGGAATGAATCGTGATATCACCTCCGTTGGGAAGTCGAAGTCCTCGCCGGTAAATGTTTTCCCGCGAAGCCATGACGTGATGAGTGACGCGATCGGTGATTCCTTATTCTCAAAGAACCGCTGAGCAATATCGAACCGCGTCAACGGTTTGTATCCCTCTCCGAGCGTGATAGTACGTCCGGTCGTCGAGCTCACCACTTCACCGGAGATGAGCTGCCCCACCGTACGGAGCGGTTGTTGGAATCCACCGAGGATGTCGTACCGTGTATCTCCAAACTTCGCTTTCCCGAAGTCCGCGCTTCGTGGATCTGTTCCTACCTCTGCGCCACCGAGCTTCATCAATCCGAGGACGGTCCCGGCTATCGCGGAGAACGAGAAGAGTGATTTGAGCGCCTCCTTTCGAGCGGGAGGAGTCAGCGACGTGTAGAAAAACGGGTTCATCAGGTTGAGACGCGAGAAGAGGAGCTTCGGGGAGAAGAAGATGGCATTGAGGACTGGCGCGGCGCGTTCGAGCGCACCGGCACTCCCACGTCCGGTTGCCGCATTGACGAACTTCCCAACATCACGGAGTTCTCGCTCAGTAAGTTGTCTCCCTCCCTTCGTTGCGTCCCCGATGATCGCATCGAATGTATCGGCGCGGAGTTTATTGAGAAACCCAGAAAACGAACGGTTTGATCCTCGGACGATCCGACCAATGACCGGGATACGCTCCGGCAGACTCGACATGATGGCTTCCTCGCGCTTCGTGAGCGTTTTCCCGAGATCAGTGAGCGCAAGACCAGCGTCCTCCATCACGCGGTACGTGGATCGCGCCCGAATGGACTGCTGGAGCCCCTGGTATGCTTTCTCTGAGAACGCAAACTTGAACATCTCCGTAAATGCCGGGAGGAATTGCTTTGGCCTCCCGATGAGGAAGACGCCCTGCTTGAGCGGAGCGGAGAAATCAAGCGATGCCATGAGTGATCGTGGAATGTTGAGCACCTCACCAATAGTTGCTATGATCCGAGTGCTCAACGGCACGTTAGTTTTCACGGCATCCATGAGGTCTTTTGAAAAGATTTCACCGAGCGAGTTGAGCTCGCCCTCTGCGGGAACGACGCCATCAAAGAGTTTCTGAAGCCCAGTTTTTGTTGAGATTTTCTCGAATGGGAGCAGTGGAGCATTCTCGATCTTCTGATACATGGCATCCACATCGGCTTGCGTGAACTTATCACGTACTGCTGCAAATTGTTTCTTCGGAAGCTCTCCCCTAAGTTGACCGAGTTGAGCAAAGAATCCTCGCTCACCGGGGACCTGCTTCCCCATCTCTGCAACACGCGCGGCACGCCGAGCGCGCTCCTGTGTGTACAGGAGCTCCTGCTCTCGCCGAACCGGTCCAGCTTCACGAATGGCGATTGTCAGCTTCTCTTCTGGCAATGCAGTCGTGAGCATCCGTTCGGTTGTCTCGCGTACTGCTTCCGGTGTCTCTGCCTGCGCGAACTCCTGAGCAAATCGTCTACTCAATGTTGATGGAATTTTCGTTCTTCTGAGAACCCCGAGGACCGCATCTACCGTTTTCGCCTTCACGAGTTGTTCGGTAATCCTTTTCTCTGTACCACCGAATCCTGAGACATCAAATCCAAGGCCTGCAATGACCGCCGGGAAGGATAGCGCCCGCGCGGTTTTTGGAGCAAGCCCGAGTTCCTTCGTTGTTTCTTCAAACCGACGCTGCGATTCAGCGAAGCCAATCGTCTCTGGACCGAGGAGCGCGCGTTCAATGCGACCGAGCAGCGACGGGATACCCTCCCCAGGGGTGAATGCCGGCTTCCTCCCGATCGCCGTTCCAATGGTTGCTGCAGCACGGAATGGCGCTCGTGCAATATTAACGGCAAACCCACCAATTGTCTCCTCCGGGCCACTAAACCGGCGACGCGCCACTTGCTGTTCTTCCGCGCGCCGACGAAGACGCTCACGGAATTGCCCCAGTGAAGATACTGATACTCCTGGAATTTCCGGGAGCATCGGCCGAAGTTCCCGGAGTGCTCCCTGAACACGATCGAATAACCCCATAGCGGATCATCGGTACGGATTCGCAACACCGCCTTTCACCTCCTCCCTGATCTCCTTCTTTCTTTTCGCCTCCTCTAGGTCCCGCGCTTGCGCCCATTCCCGAATGTATAGTTCCGGTGCTATGGATTGGCCACGCCTATCCTGTTCGGATTTCCAGGCACGGAAAAATTGCTCCGCTTCATCCTTAGTCAAAACATTGACGAGCACGTTTTGGAGTGTCTGCGGCAGTAAAGATGCATCAACATCGGCAACACTTCCAAGTCCGTTAAGCAGCTTTCGTTCTTCGGTAGTGAACGTGATGCCGCCACCGCCGAGCCGTTGTTTCGAGAGGTTGATGAGATCATTTACCGGGATGCCGAGAATCGGTGCGATCTTCTCTGCGACCCCTTTCGGAATTGCCTTGTTCGTACTCAAGTACGTCACCATGAGTTGCCGCGCGTTGTCCTGCTCCCGATCTCGTCGCTGCGCCTCCGCGTTTGTCTTGTTGATGTCTCGCGTGAGCGCATTCTCTCGAGATTGAAACTCGCGCTGTGTCTCTTTCTCTTGCGCGGCGAGTTCTCGCGTGAGCTTCCGATCCTCCATCGCCTCACGGCGTGCAACCTTCTTGTCCTCCAATGACTCCGCAAACTTCAATCGTTCCAGGGCGTTCTTTTCCCTGTTCTCCGCATCCTGTCGCCGCTCCTTGAGGAGATCAAGCGCGGTCTTCTGCTGGTTCTCCAGCCGCCGCTGCGCCGCTTCCAGGAAATCCTTACGAGCACCAATCTCAGCTTGGAAGAATGGCTGCGTGAGTTGCGCCTCACGTTCCACGCCTCCGAGCCGCGTCTCAATGGCCTGGAGTGCGCGGTCCGCATCCTCACCGGCTGCCTTTGCGAGCTCTCCCGCGAACTGACGCCGGAGTGTGAGGTCTTCCACGCCGAGCTGTCGCGCACGGTTGATCTGCGCGAGGACCTTCGCAATGGGTTCCGCTTCCCGCGCGGTGAGCCGCGTGAGCTGCGGTGCGGAGACGAGGAATTGTGACGCCCGCTGCTTCACCTCCTCCGGGAGTTCTTCCAACCGCCCCTCAGTCGCTACGCCGAGTTCCCCGAGCCGTCGCTGCTCCGCCTGAAGTTGCGGAATCCCCTGCTCCGTCTGGAACTGCCGGTACTGTTCGAGTGCCGATGGGCGCTGCTGGATTGCACTCACCAACTGCTCTCGTGAACTCCTGAGGTCTGCGGTGAGCTGATCCTGTCTCCGTTGGATGGCATTGAGAATTGCCTGTGATTGTGGACTCACCGCATTCGGATCGGCGTCCAGGAACTTGTTGAGCCGATCCGTGAGCGCGCGCATCACGGGATCATCCGCACCAATCACTGGTGGCGCAGCGGCAGCATTGACGTCAGGAGCAGCAGGACTCGGTGCAGGCGCAGGAGGAGTTCCCGGTGCTCCTCCGGGTGCTGCGTCGCCCTCTAATCGCCGTATGATCGCCTCATTGACCGTCCGTGCCGCACCTCGTGCCTCCGGTTCCGTGATGCCGAGGAGTTGCGGAAGTGCGAGCGTCGGAATCGTCGTCCCCGCAGCGCCACCAACATCGAGCGCGGGAATCCCCGCCGGTGTTGCGCCTGTGGAAACTTGCTTCTGCCGCTCCAGGATATTCCCAATCACCACATCAGACGGGAGTCCTGGGAAACGACCCTGTTCAGCAGTAATTTCTGTCTGTGGGATACTGACAGTAGGCGCTGCTCCAAGGACAGGTGGCGGTACACTCGGGGATGGTAGAGCACCGAATACGGAACCTCCTGGCTGCGCCATCGGCCTGAGGAATATCTGTGGACTCGTCGTTCGCACGAGTTGCTCCTCGCGGAGACCGCGAAGCTGTGACGGCTCCGAGACCGGCGTCAACCCCTGACGGGTTGCTTCTTCCGGTGTGATCCGTGGACCAGCAACCGGTGGCGCCGGTGCCCTCGGAGGAGCTGCTGCTGGTACGGGTGCGGGAGTGACGCGAGGAACCGGTGGTGGCGTGGTAACCGGCGTTGGTGCGGGCGCTGCACGCGATGGAGGAGGCGCAGCAACTGATGTCGGTGCTGCGCGTGGTGGTACGGAAGCCGGCGCCGGAGCACGCGGTGCTGGAGCTGACGTCGGTGGCGCTCGGTAGCTCCCCTTCGTCAATCCCCATCCCTGAGATTGGAGTTCCGATGCACGGGGAGATCCAACATCAACGACCTCCCTTTCCCCCGCTGGACCGTACAACGTTGCCTGGCGATGTTGCGCTGGCGGTGCTGGCGGTGGTGATGCGGGTGCCGGCGGCGGCGCGGGAGGAGGAAGCGCCGGTTGAGGCGGTGGGAGTTGTGGAGGAACCGAGGGAAGCGGCGCTGCCGGCATTCCCAGTTGCTGTCGGACGAGTGCTTGCTGTTCCGCGGGAATCCCTTGCTGTCCCGCTGCGCCGATCCGCTGAGAGAAAGAGAGCGCGCCAGTTCCAAAATCCGTGGTGAAGTTTGGCGTCACCATCCGAACACTAAATGCACGCGCGAGTCGTTCCGCGTCGTACTGTGCTTGGACGTTATTCCCAACGTTGAATGATCGGTCTTGCCCCGATGCCCCGCGGACGACGAGACGGTTTCCCTCGACAGCAAACTCCACCGGCTCGAACCCGAGAGTCGAGATGTCCTCACCGCTGAAGTTTCGGAACTCCCGTGCTGCCTGTAGAGAGAATGCCATACGATCACTGCGATTCCTCACTGGGGAAGTAATGCGTTCGTCTGCGCCTCCTCCACGCGTTGGATTCGTCCGTACAGTTGTCGAACCGCTCCGACAAGGAGCATGTTCAGCTTGCTCCAGTTGACGAAGGGATGCCCGTTTTCGTTGAAGGTCACGAGCTTGAGTTCTTCCAACCGTCGGCGATTCCGATCAAGAAACTCCGCGAAGTGGAGACGAATCGGATCGTGCTGTCTAGAAACTTGGACAGAGAGTTGAGTGAGAAGTTCCACATCGTTCTGCTCGTCGAAGTTCGTCCAGGCAGTTCCGACATCCTGGTGAGAATCGCCATCGGAATCGAGAATGAACCGCACGGTCCCATCGTCTCGGAATACGATGATATTCGCATTCGCGCCGAGCGATCCGGTCGTCGTCCCCGACCGAAGCTGTCCGATAACCTGGACCGCACCAGTGGAGCCGTTCGCCTTCGTCGTGTCTGCGGTGACGTGGATCCCGATGACGTTCAGTCCTGCGGTCGTGCTACTCCCGATCCCGGAAATGGAGAGTCCACCGTTCGTTGCACTCGCTTTCTGGAAGAATCCAAACGTGTCCGTCTCGGTGAGCGTGGTCACCCCGTGCGCAACATCGGAAGATTTCAATGTCAGAATCTCATTGTCAGAACCTGCCTGGTTGATGGCGACCCCCGGACCGGTCATCCCGGCCGGCGATACCGTGGCACCGACAAGAAGGTTCCCGTCGAACCTCGACACCCCACCGTCAATGAACACCGCGTACGGACCATTCGTGGCCGTCACGTTCGTGCTCGCCACCGGTGCCCCCTCGACGTAGAACGTCGCGAGGTTCGTCACCGTCCGCACGAGTGTGGTCGATGTATACGTCTGGATGCCGAGGCGAATACCGAACACGTCGGTCGCGGTCGCCGTCTGATTCCCGAGCACAATCGATGCGGTCGGGAGATCAAGTCCTGCGATCGTGGTGACCGCGCCGAATCCGTTGGCGATCCCTGGCTGGTTCACCCGAATCCCATTGATCGTCTCGGAGCTTCCGCCAAACTGTTCGATATTCGCTGCGATACTCGTCGTCAGTGTCGCATTGGTCCCCGCGATCGGTGCACCGGTGATCGAAAACGTTATCGCGGTGGTGAGCGTCGATGCCCCGACGAATGCATACGTCGGCGCCTGGACGCGCACCGCGCGCTGCGTGGCGAGCGCACCGGTCGCAAACTGAACCGTCCGTGCCAGGTTGAGGTTGATATCCGTTGCCTCGGTCGATGCGGTGAGCGTCGTGTGAGCACCACCAGTGATGGTGAACGCGGTCGGAGAACCCGTGAGGACGACCGCCTGGGTGAACGTCGTATTCCCATTCCCGAGAATGGACATTTTCACTGACGGCGTATTGTCGGCGGCTCCAGCAACGCCTGGAGTTGCCGTGTACAGTTCGATACTCGATGATCCAGATCCAGTTGCGATCCCGCTCTGCAAGAGCAGCGTCCCCCCGTTCCCGTTCACAGTCCCCGATCCTGCCCCACCAGAACCGATGGTGAGGTTGTTCCCAGCGCCTGCGATGGAAAACCGTGCCATCGTTACGGTTCGAGCGGATTCCCCAGACAGCGTGATGTCCGTGCCGTCAGAGAGCGTGATGTCCCCATTCGCTTCAAGGCGCATCCGTAGAAGTCGAGCGGTTCCACCGGCCGTCGTGGTAGAAAAGTCGATGTACGTTCCCCGCGCCGCATCGGTCCAGTTCTCCGCTGCGGAGAACGTGATCGCCGCCTGGAACGTCCCGAACGCAGGGAATCCGGTTGCCCCGTACCCGTTTGCACCAACGAAACCGAGCGTATCGTTCAACAATGCAGCGGTGGGCGCCGCGAATGTCCCCCGTGATTTCCGGAATGTCACGTTTGGCCCGGAGCTGTTCGCGCTGTACTGCTCCATGTGGATACCGGAGGTCGCCTCATTGATAGTCGTGATGATGGGACCAGCGGCGTTGTTCCCTCGAATGGTGAGCGCATCGGTCGTTGTGACGTTCCAGTCGAAGGACGCCGCCGTCGTCCCCACACGCATCGCACCGGTGTTCAGAACGTAGAACTCCGCATTGTTGTTGTTCAGAGCGAAGTCTGCCTCCGTGGCACCGATCCACATGGTTCCCGACGTGTTCACGTGAAAACTCCGCGTAGTGATACTTCGATCAGGAATATGAATCTCTCCGGCAATCAGTGCGCCGCGGAATGTTCCCGAATTGAACTCCACATCACCGTTCCCACGAATACGCCATCCCGTCGTTCCCGTGACGAAGTTCGAGGACCGGAGTGATCCGTCACCGCCGACCACATTGTTGATCGTCGTAAACGCTCCGCCAGTCGAGAGCGTCGAGAACGACGAACTCGGTGCATCTGCGACACCATCCGTCGTCGGCACACCCTGGAAGATGACCGGTACATCCGGGATCACCGGAAACCGCGCGATGTCGATGGAGGGAGATCTCGCCATACCTAGACGATCGGCTCAAAATCGTACGTCACCGCAAAAGAGAGGACACGCGGAGCGGCAGCGCCAGCGGTGAGCGTGAGTCGGACCTGAATGTCATACGCCTTGATGTTCGTGGACGCACGGAGCGTCGTCGTATCCGCAGTTGCCTCTGTCCCGAGGGTTGTGAACGCTGCGGCGCGATCCGCGGCGACCGCGATGGCGACGGATTGCCCAGCTCCGAGCGGCGCGAAGTTCACCCGGAAAGCGGAGAACAGCTTACGCTCGAACGGACGGCTGGCGTCGTAGATACGGGAGGTATATGTGGCAGTGGTGAACGGGGTTGTGCCCGTCACGCGATCAATGCGGAAGGTCACGCCATCCCGAACGCCGACGTATAGATTCTGTGGGTCTACTCCACGCACCGCACCGATTTGAAGTGTCGTCCCCGTCCCCGTTCCGGTCGATGCGGTGTACTCCAGGTTCAGTGACGGTGCGTAGTTCTTGTCCGTGGCCCCATACGTGTATACGCCCTGCGAGAACGTCGTGGAGTTCGTCGTCCCGGCGATCCCCGCATGAATGAGTCCCTTCCAGAGGGAGACGGCGCCAGGCCATACCTCTGCGTAGGACGGAACGATCCCTGGGATACGCTTCACCTTCACGAGCTGGCGGCCCATGGCGCCAGTCGCGTACACGTTTCCGGCAGTTCCTGCGAATACGTAGAGCGTATTCTGATCGGCAATGAACGCGTTGACCCCGCTCTCTTTCACCCAGACCGGCGAGAGGTACGTCGAGGCGTTCCCGTCCCAGTACGCGAGCAACCCATCCTCGAAGTCCGTGATTGCGCTCCCGCGCATACACCCGATGGCAAGATAATCGCCGACCACTGCGAGCGATTTGATCCGCCAGCCGATCGGGAAACTAAACTGATTGACCCGCGTCCCCGCGTCATTGACGGTTGTGAGCGTCCGCCCGGCGCCGATGCAGATGAAGTTTTGGTACTCCACCATCGGGTGCCAGTCCGCGTCGGTCGTCAGTGTGGCGAAGAGCGCACTCGACGGCCCATCGGAGAGCGGCCCGTACCGCCGAAGATCGGTTGCGTTCGCAAACCAGAGATAGTCATTGAAGATCGTCATCCCCTGGCCCGCGCCACCCACGGACTCGAAGACCGACCACGCGCCGCCGGTCCGTCGGTAGAGCTGGCCGGTGGATCCGAGCGCGAACAGCTCCGATCCGCTCGTCGGCTGGAACCACTTGATGAGATCCGTGACGACTACACCGCTATCGTTCGCGGTCGCAGTCGCCACGGAGAGCCGATCTGGCTCTGTCCGGTAGTCGAGGTTTCGACCCGCCGCAAATGAGCCCACGATGCCACGCTTCTCGCCGGACGAGAGCCCACCGAAGAATTGATCCTCCATGAGCACGGTCGGCATAGCGCTACGTGATTACTGCGGTTTGCGGCGGGTCATTCGGATCAATGAATCTCGACTGCTCACGGAGTGTCCCCCGGGGGGGGATAACGAATTGGTGCGATTTCGTTCCGAACTCCCGTTGCATTCGGGTCATCCCAGTCTCGAAAAGGTCGAAGTACACCCGCGAGAGATCCTGCCGTTCCTTCTGGAGGTAGTAGAACGCAACGGGGCGCCAGATGAGCAGCTCATGGAACTCCTCGGGGATCACCGGAAGCTCGCCGATGGTGTACGCCTCCCCACCAGGAGCGGTGATGGTCGTCCCCGCGTACGTCTTGATAATCGTGATTGCGGTATTCGAGGTCCGCGCACTGATCTCGTACCAGAATCCGTTGCTCGTGATGCGGAGATACCGCCCGACGAACCCCGCGGTCCACACGGTTGCCGCTCCGGTGACTGCTGACGCGCCGTTCGCAAGTGCATCAATGGTCCCGGTCGTATAGTCATCATTCGCAAAGTCCACGACCCGCCGGGTGTAGTAGAACGTGATGGTCCGTCCGGCGGTCGACGGCACCGGCCAGAACTCCGCGGTGTCTGCGGAAAGGAAGACGTACTGCGGCGGTTCTGATGTATTGCTCGTTCCTCGCGCGGTAATGTGGAGCCAGAGGTTCAAGTCCTCGACGATCTCCACCGGGTACTCAATGCCGGCGATCGTCGTGGTGACGTGGAGCATCTTCCCGTAGTTATGCGGGAGTCGGTACGTGGCGGTCGATGCCACGGTGGTTCGCGTCCCTATCACTTCGAGGAACGGCCATCGCCACCGCGTGAGGATATGGTGGTGCGTCTCGTTCACGAGATTGTTCACGAGCGTCACCGTCGCGGCGTCGGTATCCGTAATGAGGTCCGTGATGCGCGTGCGAATCCCTTGCCGGGTGAGCATAGGTGAGTACCGAACTCTGAGCGCGGGAGGAGTTATGGAAACGCTCCCGCGCGCGCAGTTCGCTACTTCGCCGCTCGGAGCGATGCGAGTCCACCTGCTCCAAGGAGACCAAAGAGGAAATCGCGCTCCGCCGCATCGATGTACCCGAGATACGCTGCCACAGCAACAAGTCCTATCAATACCGCGAGAATGTACGAGCGCTTCCCCTTGAATGATGGGAGTGACATACCCACTGATAATGAAGGTTACGCTGCGATCGATTCCGGTTCCGACGGTTCCTCCGGCGGTGTCTCCGGTGGCATCTCCGGCGTCAGTTCTGTATCTAGTTCCTGCATGGGGTCATCCATAAGGACGTTGTTATGATCCAATCATTGCACGAAGCTTCTCTCGATATTCGTCGTAGGTCATCTCTGACCACGTGACGAATAGTGCCGGATTCACGATATGCGGGAGCGTCCATCCGTTTCCGTAGGTGATCGCGTTGATCTCCCTCGGAGTCGGAAGCCGACCTAACGCTCGTCGTGTCACCAGTGAGAACGCAAAGACTTTTTCCGCGAAGTAGTTCCTCGGTCTCCCGTACCGTTGATCCACCGGGTATACGGATTCGCGTCCGCTGGTCAGGAAGAGTGCGGGGTCGCTGTACCCAAAGTACCCATTGTCAAGCATCCGCTTCTCCTGTCCTTTGATGATATAAACCACGCGGGTACCAAGATGGAGGTGCGATCCGGTAGAAAACTTCGGGAATCCCGTATTATCGCAATGCGCGATGAGTTGCCCTTCAGTAACTTCCTCTCCTGTTTTCACAAAAATCTCCTGAAGATGCGCGTACACAACTTCCACGAAACACTGGACGCCGTTGATCTGCTTCGTCGGGGTTCGGAGAAAGAGGAAGTATCCGTAACTCTTATCGCTCGTATCAGTATACGCACAGATTCCGTTGAGTACTGAGAAAGCGGGTGTTCCATCCCTTGCAACCATATCGGCTGCGTTGTGCCCACGCATTCCTAAATCTTTGTAAAGTGGGATCGCATTCTCACCGAATCCTTGTGTTATTCGGACATTCTTCAATGGAGATACCATCGGGAATACTTTTGCGATGTCTGCAATTTTCACTAACGATGGTGGTGCTATAGACATATCCTAACGAGCATGGGACAATACAGGAGTAGATACGACAACGACTACACTGTATGGGTGACCAACAGAAATCACGGATTGATCGTTCTGGCTACTGGTATATTCGTTCTCCGAAACATCCATCATCGAAATCATAATCGAAAAGATAACCGGATTGAAAATCTTGAATTATTCGATTCTCCTGGACAGCATGTTGCTCGCGAACTTCCAGAGGCAATCGCTCACGCACGAATCGTGAATCTGAGACGACGCCCACAAAACTACGATCGCCATATCGTTCGATGTCCGATCTGCAAACGATCGTTCGAGACAACATTTGGGGTAGCCCGTCGAACATACTGTTCCTATCAATGCCTCTGGAAGTTCCGAAGAGGGAAACCGTCGCCATTACGAGATTGGGTCACGGCGCAATGTCCAATATGTTCCGCCGCGTTTGAAACTCCCAGAAAAACGGAACGACGAGTATTCTGCTCATGTCGATGCTACTGGCAATGGAAGAAAGGGAAACCACAGGGTTCGAGCTTCAGTTGATTTCGCATTCGTCATATACTGAAGGATCGGGACAGTGCGGATCGGCATGAACGGCGTCACCGCACTGTCCATGAGAGGTCACGTACTCCCCTGAAGGATCACTTTGGATCTCCGTCGTACCACCGATTCGCTTCCTCCATGACGATGGCATCGACTTCCTTGATAGGAATACCGGCCTGCTCCGCGTGCCTTGCCGCTTTTCGGATTCCTTCGAGCAACGGCGCCCGACTCGCTTGCGTGTTCTGATGTCGCTCCAGATACTTGCGTACCGTCCTTCGGAGATGCTGAATAGCGATCTCCTTGAACCTCTCTTCGCTCACGTCGCACCTCCTTCCGTCGTATGTCCCTTGTGAAAGGACGTTCAATCATCCCGCACGTCCTCGTGGCGCTTCCTGCGATTTTTTCTCCTTTCGTTCTTTTTCTTCGCGCTCCTTTCGTTGAAGCGCGCGCGCAGGAAGCTCAACGATTTTGCCGTTCTCTAGTTGGGTCTCACCGAACCGATGCCGGAGGCCACCGGTCCATTGTACAAACTGCGTTTCCGCCTCGGGGAATGCTTGGAACCCCTGAACAGTCTTTCGATCACTACTCACGAGGTGATACTTCGCAGTGCACGCGGCACCATCGGAACATTGTGCATTCTCTGGGTATGTCGTTCCCCACAACTCCCATGCTCCCTCTTTTCGGAATGGAACGAATGCCATAGTCATTTCACGATGAATGACACGATGATATTCACGAGTGCGGTCAACGCTACGCCGTACAACAATCGTTGGTGCTGATCCATACGTTCCTGGAGCGCATGGATATGGTTATCCTTGATGTCGCAGAGACTTTCATCCAATGCGTTGAATCGCACACCAATCTCTCCACGAAAGTTCTTCACATCGGTCTCCAGTGATGCGACTCGCTCCATGGTCGTCGTGAACTTCTGTGGCATATCAGGTCACCGTTCCACCACTGTTCACCACGACCTGCCACATTGTGCTGGAGATGCACTCCAGCATGAGGTAGTCCCCGGCATCATCGAGTGCAACCTGCGTATTCGAGAGATCGGCACTCCCATTCTGAATCACGTCTGCACCGGCACGAACGATGTTTGCGTTCTGCCCACCATCGGTCGTGATGTAGAACGATACGATCATCCCCTCATTCCCCGATGCAGCAGGGAGCGTGATGGTATTAACGGATACTGCCCCGGTCGTGATGACAACGTGTCCATCATTCTCATCCAAAGTGAGGTTCGTGTTTGCGGCAAGCGTTTGTGAGTTGATCTGGACGCCACCACCGTAGAGTCGTCCGCCGGCGCTCATGTTCACGTCGGTATTCGCCGTGGTCGTAAAGACAGATGCTCCACTCGTCCATACCGCCACATCGTTCACAGAGAACTCCATCGTTGCTCCTGTCGGTACGTTCACGTGCATCTGGTTCGTGGGGTCCGCATCACGGCTCACGGAGTAATCTCCTGCGACGATCGCAACACCGGTGTTCCAGTGGAGGGCATCGTCGAACCGAATACGACCCGCTTGCACCCACAGCGCATCAGTGGCAGTGAGCGTCATGTTCGCCCCCTGTGTTGGCGCTCCGGTAATTGCAACGGTTGCCGCTTGGGTGATCGTCAATGCGCCTCCCGCGTTTCCCACGTACGTCGGGGCTTGAAAGAGCACCTCACGTTGCGTGGCGAGTGGACCGGCGCCCGCCGCCCACGTTTTCGTCGCGGAGAAGTTGAAGTTGGCACCAATGGATTCCGTCGCAGCAGTAATTCCAGTGTGTGCTGCGCCCGTAAAGAGTAGGCTAGTTGGTGCACCCGATGTTTGCGCAACCCCTACGAAATGAGCGAAGGCGGTAGGAGCGGCAATACCGAAACCAATATTGCCTCCCGCAGCAACCGCAAATCTAACATTCGTATTCAAATCGGATCCTTCTGCGAATTGCACCCGATCTCCATTTACTGCCTCTGGGATACCCAACAACCACTCCGATGTCCCCGCTTTCATGAAAAAGAACCCCTCTTGACTTGCCGCAGCCCCATTGAGCCCAATGTAGCCGTGATCTGAACTATCAATGTAGATCAATCCTCGATTGCCGACATGCGCACCAGCGACATGGATTTGAGTATCTGATGCAGCAATTCCTACTCCCAGTCTCCCGTTCGCATCGAGTGTCATCCTCCGGACGTCGTTCACGGAGAACTCCATCGCCGCACCGGTCGGAATATTGAAATGGAGCTGGTTCGTGGCGTCCGCATCACGACCGATCTGATAGGCTGTCGCGGTCACCGCTTCTCCCGCCGTCCACGTAATCATCTCGTCGAGCGTAATCCCCCCGAGAAATGTGGCGAGTCCCGTCACCGTGAGCGCCTGCGTGGTCGTCGTTGCACCGACAACGAGGTTCGTCCCGACGGTTGCCGAACCGACCACGGAGAGCGAGTTCGTCGTCGTGAGACCACTGATCGTAGCGGTATCCGACGTGATCCCGTTCGTGACCGTGATTCCGTTTGAAACGGTGACTGCCCCCGTGAGTGTTGATGTTCCGGTAACGGAAAGATTCCCAGAAAGGGTCGCATTTCCAGTAAGCGTTTCGTCGATGACCGCTGTGATACTCCCCGCAATGGTGACATTCCCCGCAGCGGTAACTCCGAGCATCGTGGTCCCTGCGCTGTTGAGGACACGAAGGATGTCCGCAGTCTGCCCTGCGACTCCCTGAATGGTAAATCCGACGGTCGCACCATCGAGGACCGTGAACGTTTGGTTACGAATGAGCGTCGTCGGAACGCCGTGCGTCTGACTGCGGAGCATAGTGGTGACCGCTGAGAAGCCACGGAGATGGGCGCGCAGCGATCAAGTTACCGATTCTTAGGTCATGTCGAAGCGGAACGTCACCGATCCGTTCGCCGCATCCCGGGTGATGAAGACACTCGCGGTATCCACGACGGGAATGGAGGTCTCAATCCCAGGATCGACGAGGAAGTACCGCGTCATCGCCGCCTGTTCAGAGACGCGGAGCAATGTCGTTGGTCGGACGTAGAGAAACATCGCATCACCGGGGACGGTGAGCGTTGTCACTGCGTCCGTATAGTTGAACGGTGAGTTGTTCGGCGTCGCAGCAGCATCCTGCGTCTGGAATGTCCGCACCGCTTGGATCGTCTGAAAGTTGTTGTCGCGTGGGAGTCGCATAGCGTTTACGACGCGGAAACCTCAGCAATCGGGATGCGCTTCTTCTGCTTCTCCTCCGGTTCCGGCTCGTCCGCGCGCTCTGCGTACGTGAGATAGGACAGCGCAATCTCCCGAACTTTCTCCTTTCCAAACTTGTTCTTTCCGAACTGTCGGCAGCACTCACGCCATGCGAGGTGCCGTGCGAAGTGCCGCGCCAGCCATTCGGGCATTTGCGCCGCCGATCCCGCAGGGAACGTATACGCCTCGCCATCCCAATTCCATGTGAAGTCCTCCCTAGTCGGATTCTTGAACGTCACGGTGATGATCTTCTTGCCATCCATACGAGTCGAATGCACTGGGCGCCCCCCCGGGTTCGGGTCGATCGCCGAACCCAGGGGTGTTCACGTCCTCGCGCATCGGTTAGCCGAGCGTGAGGAACGTATCGACCGTGTTCGCGGCATCCACGTCTGCTGCCACGGCGACGCCGATCCGCATGAACGTCGGCGCAGTCCCCGCTGCGACGCTATCCACCTGCGCTGCCGTCGCAGAGTAGATAATGTTGTCGCCATCCGCGATGTCGTCATCCCCATTCGTGATGACCGCGGTGTGCTCTCCGTAGATCTGAATCCACCCGAAGCTCCCCGCGGCAATGACACCGCGTCCGACACCAGCCGGCTGGTTCCGTGACGCATCCGCAATGACGGTCGTCACGACTGTCCCAGCGACGTTCCGCATCATCATCGGTGTTCCGTTCGCCACCGCTGCGGAGGTCGCATGGACCTGAACGTACCGGAATCGACGTGTCCCCAAGGTGGAATCCCACTCCTCACGAATACGACCGGGTTCGTCTTCTTGCGTCGTCGTATTCGCACCAAGTTCGGTAAGCCAGACTTCTTTGCGTGCCATATACGTCTTGTGCACTCAATTACGAATCACGACCTTTTATGCTGCGGTCGTTACGTTCGTCCATGTTCCGGCGCCGTCGGTATTGACGTATAACCGCGTGCTCGTACTCGATCCATCCGTTCGGAGGTAGAGCGAACCCTGTGGCGCGGTATACGTCGGCGCACCGGAACCCCATGCAACCTTGATCGCCGCAGAAGTCCCGATGTTGATGGCGTCCGCACCACCGGCTGTAGTTGCTCGGCCACCGGCAACAAAGACTTCACCATCCTCCTCAATCGCAGCGACTTCGACGCCAGCCGTGACATCCCAGCACTTGAGGTATCGACCGGTCGTGAGTGTCCCCTCCGTGAGGCCGATGTTCAGTGCAGTCCCCGTGGTGAGTCCATCACCGGAGAGATTGAAGATGCCATCATTCACACCGGCACCGAGTGTCGTTGCGGTATCGGCGAGGAGCGAGTACACCGTCGTGTTGAGTCCCGAGTTCTGCACGATCGCCGCATCAGCACCGATCGAGAAGTCTACCGCCGCTCCGTTGAAGCATCGCAGGTAGAGTCCCGTTGTCAGTCCGGCAGCGGAAGTTTCGAGGTCGAGAATGATTCCCGTTGTCAGCGCATCGGCAACCACACGGAGCGCGGTCCCCGTTGTCAGTGCCGACGGCGTGAGGAGCGCAACGACACCGGCGACCTGCGCCGTGGAGATGAGATCGAACACCGTTCCGTTCGTTGCACCACCGGTATCAATACCGGTGGAACGAAGCCGGAAAAGCGACCCACCATCGGCGATCACCGACGTCGTGTGCTCCAGGAACATCCCCTCACCCGTAGTCAGCCCATCGAGGCTCGCAAAGAAGCCGATACCGGTTGCGAGTGCATCAGCAACAAGGGAAACAACCTCTGCCGCGGTCGTCCCGGATGACACGAGATCGAGGAGCGTGCCCTGGCCGGTACCCGTGTCAATGCCCGTTGAGGTAATCCGCACAACCGAACCCGTCGTAATAACGGAAGTTGTGTGCGTCACCTCCAGCCCAATCCCCGATGTGAGGCCATTGCAATCCGCAACGATGAGACGACCAGAATCCACCGCGTTCCCCGTCACCTGCACGACACCGTCACGAGTCGTCTGCGATGCCGCAATGTTGATCGCTCGACCAACCGTTGTCCCCGTGTGCGTGATATCAATGGCGTTCCCCTGCGATTCCGCACCACCGGTGAACACGATCTCCAAGCCAATCGCAGTATCCTCAAGGGTTCCTGCAGTCTGCGTGGAGATACTCTCGATGCGGAGGGATGATCCCGCTGCGTTCAGCGTTCCACCAGCGTTATTCACGACATTCGTCCGCGTGATGGACACTGCGTCGTAGTCATCGGAGATTGCGGCTGCCGCCGTATTCGTCCGTGACGCCGTCACGTTCACGAGCTGCGCAGTCTTCGCCACGATCGTGCCCGACGCGGTGTGATCGAAGTCCGCGAGGAGACCCGCGGCGAGGTTCACCGAGGTCGAGGAGAGATCGAAGATGACACCAGTCGTCAACGCATCGGCGCTCACACGAACGAGCCCTCGCCCTGCTCCACCGGCACCGGCAGTCGTTGCGGAATCCGCCACGATGTCGAGCATGGCACCAGTCGTGAGAATCGTTCCCGTCGAGGAGAGCTGACACGCGATGCCCGTCGTCATTCCGTTGAGCGTGAAGACTGCACCATTCCCCGTCGTCAGTGACGCGGACACGATGTCGAAGCATGTCCCCGTGGTGAGTCCTGAGGGCTCAATCGAGACGAACGCGTTGGTCCCCGTACCGGTAAACACCCCCGATCCCTGGAATGCCACGACGTTCGCAGTCGTCGCCGTGTTGTTCGTCACGGAGAACGTCACCGCATTATCCGCATCGGTGATGAGGAGCGAGCTATCCGATAGCACCACGTCACCGGCGGTGATCGTGAAGACATCCGATCCGCCAGCGCCCGTGATGACCACTGCGCCGTTTTCACCGAGCGTAAAGACGTTGGCGCCGTCAGTTACGTCGAAGCAGCGGAGGTAGAAGCCACCGGCGAGTGCCGTTTCCGTGAGCTGGAGCGAGAGGAGCGATCCGGTCGTCAATGATGTGGACCGAAGCAACGCGACACCGGTATTCAAACCACCAGCACCGAATGTCGTCACGGTGTTATTCGTGAGCCGGAATCCCGAGAGGACATTCGAGTTGTCGATGAGATCGGTAATCCCATCGGATACCGTAATCCCGGTATCGGACACCGTGAGCCCACCGGTCGTAATCGTCGTCGCTCGCCCAAGCGTGATCGCGCCGGTCGATACGGAACCGATGTCCACGCCACCCGCAGCGTTCCCATCCACCTGGAGGGTCGCGCCAGCGGTTACATCAGCGATCGAGGTACCGGTAATCGCACCATTCGAGACGAGCGACGCGACGGTCGCTGCACCCGCGGCAGACACGGACCAGTTCGATGCGTTCCCCGTAATGTCATCCCCGGTCCCACTGTTCGTGATCGCAATAATCGCACCTGCTCCCACGTTCGTCTTGTTGAACGTGAAAACAGCGTTTGCGGTGGACTGCGTGATCGTGAGCCCCGTTCCCGTGATAGCGAATGTCGTATCACCGGACATGAGATCTTCCCACGTTGTCACCCCACCCGCACCACCACTCGTCGGGATCGTGAACGTCGTCCCCTCCACACGGAATCGGAAGCCGATGGCGGTTTCATACCAGAGGCTCCCGTTCGCAATGTTCACCGGGATCGCCGCAGGGACGAGCTGGAGGCTCGGGACGAGGAGTACCCCAGCATCGTTTGCACGAACTGCTGGGACGTACTCCCGAATGTTTCTAGTTACTGCCATAGCGGTGGCATGGAATGACGGTCCGCTCGTGCCTGCCGACGCATTAAGCGCCTAGCCCCTGAACCGCCAGGAGAGCCCGTCAATCCACACAATCAAGTTTCTATTAGCCGGTAATCCCGGTCATCACTGAGCACCGTGCAGGGTTCCTCGTCACCAAGTTCCCGTAGAGGAAGAAGTAGCCAACCACAACGTCCTGATTCGTGGGTTGTCTCCATCCACTCCACGAGAGCCCGATCCCCGCAGACTGCGCCGGTGACTTCGAGTACACGCCGCTAATCGTCGAGGACGTGGACGGCTTCGGCGCTGCGTCCGGGTGCGGAAGTCCGTACCAGCTCACGTAGTCCTCGTTGATGAACCACATTGTTCCCGCGGTCGCCTTGGAGTCCGCAACGACTGGGACACCACGGAAGTTGAGCGCGGAGAATCCCTGCTCACCGGAGAGCGCGTGTGCCGGGACCGATCGTCCGTTCGGCGTACGACTTCCGACGACCTGATAGGCGTCGTAGTTCGCACGAATGGTCGGCTGGTGCAGTCCTTCGAAGAACCGCCACACCGCCTCCGGACACACGATGAGCGTCGGATGGTCTTTCCCTTCAGTTGCCGCGTCGTAGGACACCGCAAGGTCGTTCATTTCGAGCACTCCGATCGTCGGCGTGAGCGTGGATTGAAGCGTCGTAAACGTGGCGCGGGCGAGCCCACCGATGGTGGCGACGTTCGTCCCGTCATCAATGAGCGCCTGCATCCCGAGGAAGTTCTTACTGTCGTTCCCTGTCCCGTTGCCGTACACGATGTCCCCGATATCGTCGATCATGTCCTGCGCAGCGCTCTCCATCTCCGTCTTCACGAGGTTGATGACCGCCGCGTCCCCGGAGTTCACCGCACGCTGCGCGTTCGCAATAACCACTGCGTGGTACCACTGCCGGAGGTCGTACCCGAGGAGCTGCCGCGTGTTCACCTGTGTGGTGAGCAGCGTATCCCCGCCGAAGAACGACCCACCGGATGTGTTCTGTACCGTCTTGACCGGGAACCGGAGGGTCTCTCCGACCCAACGTTTCCCATTCGCAATCAACCGCGCCGTGAGGACGTTGCCTCCGAGCACGGTATCCGTAACCACAGGAACAAAGTGATCATTGGTTACGGTCGTGACGTATCCAGTAAATGCTGGCATAGCTTATTCTTCGAACACCCTACGACGTATGGAGTCCACTGATCGCTGCTTCGTACGCATCGTCGAATGACGGTCGACGTGCCGCTCCCTCAATGCCCGAAGGAACGGTCTGTACCGTATCGCTTCCCTTCTTTGAGGAACCGACCGGCGCTGTCGGTTTCCTCCCCGCAGATTGTTTACCCTCAATCGTTTGGTAGAGCGCGTACGCCTTTTCGACGTTCGACAATTCGTGATCAACCATGAACGTGAGGAACGCCTGCTCATCGAGATCGGCACCTCCAGTCGGGAGCGCGGCGAGCGCTTTCTGGAGTTCCGCATCTTCCGTCCGCGCCTGCTCCGACTGCTGCCGCTGGGTTTCCGTGAGACGCGCGAGAACACGCTCCTCCGCTTTCGTCATCACGTCGTCCCAAGTCTTCGGCTGCCAGTCCTCCGACGCCGGTTCTGGAACCGGTGCCTGTGCGGCGACAATCGCATCGAGCTTCTCTGAGACGGTCGCCAGTTGCTCCCGCAACTCGTTACGCTCAGCGATCACCTCCTTCCACCTCGGGTGTTCGTGGAAATCCTTAGCCTCTTTCCCTTCCTCCGCTTCGACCGAGGCGGCGGGCTGCGATGCTTCGTCCGTTGGCGATTCAGACAGAGACGCATCCGTCTCCGCTCCGACATCTGCCGGAGCATTCGCCATATTCTCCGTCGGCATAGCTGCCCTTGGTACGCGGCCAGGTTCCCGCGATGGCTACCACCACGTGAGTAAACGAATGAGACGTGTCCTTGTTGGACACGTCTCACGCACGGAACCACGGGCAAGCATGAGAACCGTGCGCGAGGTGCATCCACCAAGCGCCTGCTTGCCCGTTCATTGTCTACGGATCATGGCTTCTTCCGTCGTTTCAACCTCCGCCGGAGAGCGGATGTTGTGACTTTCCCAGGTAATCCCTTCGGCGACTGCCCAGCGACAAACTCGCGCGCCTCAGCGCGACTCAAGCCAGAGGGCTTGCGACGCGCTGAGCCGTGCGCGACCGCTTGCATAAAGCGGAATTGTGCCCGAGACGTGGCTGGGATACATCACGACTTCATTATTCCCTTCCGTTTCTTTTTCCCCATGAGTCGCCGCTTGATCGCTCCCTGGAGATTCTTCGGATGCGTGTGGTACGCCATACCTCACTGAGCGAATAATGACCGTTGAACAATCTCCTGTTCCGCCCGCACATGCGGGATGAAAAGCATTTGAATCTCCTCAGGAAGCTCTTGGAACTCCGGCCCCTGCATGAATCGCGTATGGACCAAAAGGTGTTCTGGTGTCGCCTGTGAGAATGGCGGAACCTCTTGACCTTGAGCCATCTCCTGCTGCTCCTGCCGCGCCTGTTGAATCGTCGTCTCCGGTGTTGACGGCTCGGTCGCCACCGCCTGCGGACCGCCTTCGATCGCGCTCATCTGCTGCGGCTGAAGCAGCGCTGCGGGGTTCGTCTTGAACGCAATGAGGCGGCGCGCTGCTTCCTGGACGTTCGGAAAGTCCAGCCGTTCGTAGAGCGTCAATGGGTCAATGAGGCCATACTGTGCGAGTTCCAGCGCTTCCTGCCGTTGGCTCGCCCGATCAATCGGAAGTGTGGAGCCCTGCTTCACCATGACCTGAATCGGCATGGCTCGCGCGACCTTCCGACGATCGTACGTGATCGGCACTGACACCTCTCCCCGGGTCGCAATCCGCCGAGGTTCAGTATACCCCACCTGCATGAGTTGAATCCACCAGGCGTAAAGTTCTTCAACGCTCTGCTCCATGTTCCGAACCACGAGATCCTGCCGCCCGACGTCCTGATCTCGGAGGATCGTCCGTCCGGTTGCCGTCTCCTGGGCTCCGCGCTCCCCCCGTGTCGTGGAGTGCGTCCCCATCACGTTGTCAATCTCCGAAATCGAGTGGAGGAGGTCTTGATAGACGTACGCAGCGAGCGCCGGCGAGGGGAGACGCGTCACCGCCCGTGCGGGATCACCCTGCGGAATCCACAGCCGTTCGTTCGGTGCACCGGTGTACGACTCCAATGCCTCCTTCGTAATTCCATCGCCAGACCCAATGAGTACCCCGTTATCCGATGCGTTATCACTAATCTGTCGCTTCCGCTTGTTCACGAGATCCTGGAGGGAGCGGGCGACATCGACCGGAGTCACGTCATCCGCAATGCCGCGACCGATATTCCACGTACGGAACGCGATGTACGGCTTCCGTGGCTTGCGGAAGGCAGGAGTGAGGTTGTACTTCTCGTCCTCGCCGATGAGGTAGTACGGGTTCGCCCGCTTGTCGAGAATGACGTTCCCGAACTTCCATACCACCATGTCATCCATCCAACACTCCACGTACTGCACACGCGAGGAGAGCGCGCGATCGGATTCCTTCATCTCCAGCCGCTTCAGGAGCTTCCCCTTTGCGCCAGGGTACTTCTCGATGAGCACGCCGATTGTATCCTCCATGAGCTCGATGATGTAATCCGCATCATCCACGGAGGTTGCCCGGGGGTCCCAGAGAAGCCGCTGTGGTCGTACCCATTCGGTCACGATGTCGTTACGGTCGTCATCCCAGCGCACCTTCACGAATCCTACGCGATACAAGAGCTGATGCCGAATCACCATCTGGAGTACCTGCTGCATCCGCTGCTGGACCTCGTAGTGTCCTTGAAGAGTCAGCGCAAGTTCTCTCCGAATGATCGCATCGTCACAGAGGATGGTCGGTTCTGGGGTTCTCGATGTAATGATTGGGACCATCGTCTCCACCGAGAGGAAGATGCGGTTATCCACCGCCTTCGTCTGGTACTCGTAGAGCTTCGTGAGATCGAGCTGTTTCCCGAGCCAGTACCGTTCATTGTCCTCCTGTGCGCGCGCGAGATCATCGTGCTGTGTCTTCGCTTCTGCAATCCGTCCGTCAATACGCCGGACGAGTTCATCATCCTCAATATCAAGCGCAACATCATCGCGCCGATCGAGGGTGCCGTCTACGCGAATGTCCACGTCTTTTTCAATCTCGTACGCCATATCAACAACCAACCACTCGTACTGGTTTCCCTCTATAGAGAATTGGTTCGCTTATTTCATGTATTGGCACTACTCCTCCATTCCGTGTACGAGTGTATCCATCCATGAGTACTCCAAGGTATAGCTCGTAAAGCGCATGATCTGGGAGAAGAAGCTCTGATGATGATTTCGGAGTTCCATCATAAAGTCCACGAATATACGCCATAATATTGCCTGAAGTAATACCTTCGTATTCCACTGTCATATTGCTATGTATGCTTCCAGTCTCGTTGCTTCTTTCCCTCATCAAATGGGAACTTCGGTGCCTTCACGCCCGATCCCACGGCATCCCATGTAGGAACCGTTGGGAATGGGAATGAGGATGGTGTCACTCCAACAACTATGCCACGGAGTGGATCAGGTCTTGACATGAGTCCGTACCGTAATGAATCCCCCGCGTGGTCCTCACAATCCGAGTTCACGTCCTCCACTCGATGATCATCGTAGATAAGTTGCGGGAGAGTTCGAATGAGGTTCTGGCACGTTGAGAAAATACGGAGTCGTGGTGGACGATCTGCGCCATGAGCGAGGAACGCATGGACGCGGTTCCATCCGGAGATACGATCGTTGTCTCCCGCCTTCGTTGGAATCCCGCACCGGTTGTATATCTGCGAGATCGACTCGCCGAGGTGTCCGGTTTTTTGATATACGCTCGGATCGACGACAGTGTAGCTAATGTCCTCATCCACCGAGAGCGCCTTCATGCGCTCCGCTTGCTGCTCTGCGGTGAGCCCGGCGATGTACTCTTCGCGATACACGACGAGATCACCAGCTGGGAGAACCGCAAACCAGAGGCAGCAGTACGGCGCAGCGTAGCCGTAATCCACGGCCCGGAACCGCTTGCAATCCTTCGGAATCGTGAACGGTTCCGTGACGTGAACCTCTCGCCGAAACTCCTTGAACACCTGCCCGGCGAAAACATCCCAGTCTCCCTCAAGAAGTGCGCGGCGCTCATCCTCCGGCAGCTGCTCCAATCGCTGGATGTACGCCGGGTCCGCCGCCATGAGGTACGGATTGTCGTACACCCGTGCAGGAATATACCCGAACTCTGACGTGGGCTCGTCAATCCACAAGCGTTTTACGAACGCATGGCCGATTCCCCCAGGGTTCGTCGCGGCGAACGCATTGGGGAAGACCTGCGGGTTCACGGACCGAAGCCGTGAGAGTAAGTACCGCCACTCGTACTCAGTGAAGTGCGTGAGTTCGTCGATCCCGATGAACCCGTACTCTGCGGATTGGAACTTCGTTACGTCGTCACAGTGAGAGAACTTGATCGAACTCCCATTGTAAAACGTCAGCTCATGCCGCGTCTCGTGGAATGTCGCGGTCCCTTGCGGCACTTTCTCCTTCGCTCGGCGGATCAATGTCTCGTACAACTCCGGGTACGTCTTCCGAAGGAGGAGTCCCCGGTTCCCCGGGCTCTCCGCTGCCTGCGCCACCGCTTCCCACAAGATCGCCTCCGACTTCCCACCCCCCGCTGCTCCCCCGTAGAGCCGGTACCTCGCGGGGTGGGCGTGGAATACTGCTTGCTTCTCCGTCGGTTGATACGGCGACAACTGTCTCGACATGACGCTGAGGTCGTGGGATTTCGAGGAGAATACGAATCGGCTCTTGTTGATGCTGCATCGTGTGCTGGCTGTACTTCATTGGCCAACCACGTTCCAAACGCCAGGCGGACGCTTGCCATGCTTTCTTTCCGGCCTCTCGGATGTTGTCGAGGTACTCAATCTCCTCGAAGTATTCTGCTACTCTACGTGCCTTTTTGACTCGATCTGAAAACTCATGGATTGATATTTGCCATTCATAAAATGTCGCTGGCGCAATAGATTTCAAACGACACACCTGACGAACGGAAAGCCCACTCTCGATGAGATCGCACAATCCGTTGACAATCTCTTCGCTGTATTTCGTTGGCCGTCCAGTAACAAGCCTCGCTTTTCCTGTTTCAGGTTCAAAAACGATCACTGTTTTCTCTCGTTCTTCCAACATGACGCTCGGAGTATCTTCCATGTACTCTTTTCAACTTGACAATACCACCTTCCCTCTCCTATCCTAAAGAGGGTGAGAAGAGCGGTACAGACGATGCCCGGTGAACAGCCGGGTGTTGTCTTTTTTATCTGATGAACAAAGGAGAGACCAGGGACGTAGGTGTAGCGCTGGATCACGTACCAGCCCGTTGCCCTGGATTTGGCTCTGTTCACCAGTTGTTCAAAGGAAGAGCGGTACAATGCTCCCGCTGACGGGTTCCAGCCGGTATCATCACAGTTTACCGTCGTGTCTGATACGTTGGACGCTTTTTCAACGACTGCTTCTCGGTGGTGCTCGTTTTCCCTCCCCGTACGCTTGTTGGAACGCTCCTGCCGTCTTCCCGTGCGCCTGGAGGAAATCTCTCCGATGGACGATCGCGTAGTACGAGCGAGAGCCGATGAGTTCTCCGTCTTTTCGAGACCAGTGGAGTCTCTGTCCACAATCATCGCAGATCTCGACGGTTGCATCCTTATTGTTCAGGAGTCCTCGCCAGGCGTGTCCGAGATTCTGGCATCGTTGCGGGCACCGGCACCAGCCGTCATGCTCGCGGAGGCCACAATTCCTCATACCTACTCCAGCGGTTCCGGGAAGAACTCTTGCTCAAACGTTTTCTGCTGCTCTTTGCGCAATTCCTCCGGTGATTTCGAGCGGATGACAGATCCTTTTGTCGCCGTCGTAAGAGACTCTTTCGCCGCTTTGAGGAACGGCGTCACGCTGCGGAGAAGTGATCGCGGAGAACGGGCACCGAGTTCATGCCCGATGAGCACGGATCCAAGAACGATGAACGCTTCGCTCCACATACGGGTGCATCGCCAATATAGCACGATCCCGATGTTCTCTGCGGGCACCAGGATCGTGTGTCAAGAGTTATTCCACCTCCAGTTGGAGCATGTCCGCGAGGACTGGGTACTCCTCCTCAAGGAAGAATCCGTACGTCGAGGCGTGCTGGTCCATGAGCGATCGTAGGAGTCGGTACTGCTTCTCCTTGAGATCGATCGTGACCGTCTCCTCGTCCTTGAGGATAAGGCGAATGCTCTGTGGTCCGGTGAGTACTTTGAGGTAGCGGTACTCCTTGCCGTCCATTTCCTTCTTCTCGGATTCCGCTTGCCGCTCAGCGAGTTCACGACACGCGTTCTGGTAGTCGGAACACACGTATGTCTGCTTCCCATCATTATCGACGGGGTTCTTCAGGATGTTGATCTGCTTCCCGCAGACACCACAGTGCGGTTCCCCGCCCGTCGGCGCGTCGACCGTTCCCTCTGCGTGGAGTTCCCGAAGTTCCTTGAAGGCTGTCACGTCCTCCGTGTTGTGACGACTGATGATCGCCAGCGCCTCCTCACATCGGTCGAGATACGGACGAATTGCGTCCTTGAGCGCCAGCACGAGGATCGACCGCTGCGCCTTCGTGGTGAGTTTATCCCCGTCTTTGAACTCCGTATTCAGGATGGACGTGATGATGTACGCGAACTCACTGATGAGTCGCCGACTTGCGGTGATCGGTTTCGCCTTCACATCATTGGGCATACTACGGACTCGGAGACATGCGTGCGAGGATCGTTTTGATCGCCGCTGCATCCTCCTCTGTCAGGTACTCATCCGCCGCGAGACGGAGGTGACTAAAAAACGCCTGTTTGCGTTCCTCGGGGCTTAGGGTGGGGAGCGGTTCGGTCGCAATGGGAACCGAGGCGATTCCAATGTGCTTTTGAAACGCAGAGAGCGGAATGGGATCGAACGGCATGATGAGACCGTGTTCCTGGTGGTCGAGCTGCACGCGGGTGAAGGCGTCGGCAGGAGTCGGTGCAATCACCACGGAGAGTCTCGCCGGGAACTTGATGTACGCCCCTGCGGGCTCGATGAGGAAAAAGTATACGAGCGGTTCACTCATACTGTTGCTTCGAAAGATTTTCTTTGATTCTTCTATCGTTCTCCGCACGCTTCAGGTTGGTCGGATGTTTGGGTACTTCATCTTTCCGAATGGAACCCAGAAACGCTCCTCCCACGCGTTGCATACTTGGCAGTGTCGAATGATCTGATGCGCATGGAGACAAGAGAATACGTATGGGTTATCACAAACACGACAGTGGTAGTTCCAAACGTGTGATTCGCACGGCGTGTTCACACAAGAATATCTACCTTCCCAAGTACCACATGTTCGTCATCAACGGTAATGTCCGGTTTCAACCGCTTTGCCGCTTCCTGCGTCTTCTCAGAAACGATGATCTTCCCCGAATCTACCGGATCATCACCGAAGAGCTTACGGGCCCAGTGATCGGCGTAGTCCATCCCTCCTCCTGAGGCCACTATGCAACGGTGTCCTCGTTTGAGAAACCAAAGAAACAACCAAATGACGTCGTAATTTGGAGTATCATTCATCTTTATCAAAGTTCCATCAACGTCGAATTGGATGATAGCCATAGGAAAGTTTTACTGTTTTCCATATTTTTATTTCTTCCCACGATCATATTTTTTATGACATGTTGCACAAAGACGAATCCAATCAGAAGTCACCCGCGTATATGTACGACTCAGCTTTCCGTCACGAGCGGACGCAGCGCGCACCATTCCTCCGGCGTTGTCTGGAACTTCCACGCCAGTGCTTCCGCAACCGTCGCGCATTTCGTGACGCCACTCATGTACCGACGTGTCGTACTCGGATCATCGTAGACGACGTAGTACGCGGTCTCGGTGAATGGTGAGGTGTCGCCGGTCGGAATCTCGTAGAGCATATACGGAACCGTGGAGCCATCCGGTTTCAATTTCATCTGCTCATCGAGTTTCCTTGCGTGCACGTGCGTGAGGAACGCTCCGACGTCGCCGTATCGCATCGCCTGCGTTCGTTGGTCAATGTCCTCGATCTTCAAGATGTCCGCGAACGGCATCGTGCCGGAAACAACGCGTGTCCAAAGGTCTTCGGGAAAATACACGCCGTGGAGGAAATAGCATCGTAATCCATCTTTCCACCAGATCGCGGATTCACGATCGGAGTGGAATTGATCGCGGACATTGATCGTCACCTGCGGCGCGGGGACGAGGTAGCAGATGCCGTCCGTCTCATAGTCGTCCGCGAGGTATCCAAGGCCCGCTTCACGCGCGAGGAGAAATTGCTCCCAGATTGCCGCGACTTTTCTGTCGTTCTCGTTTCCTCGTTCGTGTTCCAGATACTCGAAAATCTGCACATAAAAATCGAAATCGTAATCAGCCCCCGCAGCCTCCGCAACCCTCGCAGCCCCCGCAACCCTCGCAGCCCCCGCAGCCTCCGCAGCCCCCGCAGCTCTCGCAGCCCCCGCAGTCCACGCAACCCTCGCAGCCCTCGCAGCCCCCGCAGCCTCCAG
>JASEGR010000023.1:28155-40161 GCA_030017955.1 Candidatus Eisenbacteria bacterium | reverse complement strand
GCCTTATGAAACGCCCTGCATTTCGTAAAGCTATTTCTGGGACGGCACACTGGCCGCGCCCGGCTTGGCACAAATGCTACACTTGCGCCAGGCCCCTCCTCAGATCCTCTATCAAGTCGTCTTTGTCCTCAACTCCGACCGAAAGCCTGACAAGGCCGTCCGTCAATCCCATTTTCTCTCTTTCCTCTTTGGGCACAGAAGCGTGTGTCATAGTTGCAGGATGGCTTATCAGGCTCTCAACTCCGCCCAGACTCTCGGCCAGGGAGAATAGCCTCACGCTCTTGAGAAGTCTTTTCCCTTCTTCGATGCCACCCAGGTCGAGTGTAACCATGCCCCCAAACCCAGTGCACTGTTTTTTCATCAACTCGTGCTGGGGATGGGACGGGAGGCCCGGATAGACGACCCTTACAACTTTCGGGCTCGCCGCCAGAAGCTTCGCTATCGCAGCAGCGTTCTCATTGTGCCTCTCCATTCTCAGGGAAAGGGTCTTCGTGCCTCTCAAGACAAGCCAGCAGTCAAAAGGGCCCGGGACAGCGCCGACGGCATTCTGTATGAATCCCAGTCTCTCGGCAATTTCATCCTCACTTGTGACCACGACACCACCCACCATGTCACTGTGCCCGTTGAGGTACTTGGTGGTACTGTGGACCACTATTGTCGCACCTAATTCAAGCGGTCTTTGGAAGTACGGTGTCATGAACGTGTTGTCAACGACAAGCATAATGCCTTTCTCCCTTGCCAGCTTCGACATCAGGGAAAGGTCGGTGACGATGAGCAGTGGATTCGTGGGCGTTTCAACAAAAAGCATCTTGGTGTTAGGCCTTATGGCATCAGCGGCCCGGGCATGCGACGACGTGTCAATATAATCGAATGCAAGCCCGTAGCTCTTCAAAATCTTGTCAAAGAGCCTGAAAGTCCCTCCGTACACGTTGTTGGTCACAATGACGTGATCCCCTGCCTTGAGAAGATACATGCAGGCAGAAATAGCAGCCATTCCGGAAGAAAATGCAAATCCCCTTTTGCCCTTTTCCAGTGCCGCGATGTTTCTTTCAAGCGCAAACCTGGTCGGATTCTGGGTCCTTGCATACTCGAAGCCCTTGTGCTTTCCCAACTCTTCCTGGACATAAGTTGATGTTTGATAAATCGGAATAGTGACTGCCCCGGTTGTCGGATCAGGCTCCTGCCCTGCATGAATTGCATCCGTCGAGAATCCCATTTAGTCTCTCCTCATTGTACAGGCCGCATCCGCGCGGCCAGAGTAACCCCCTCACCATCCTGTCCCCAATGGAGAGGACCAAGGTGAGGAGAGGGTTCGACAAATCGAACCACTATGCTGCAGCTTCTCGAGACCTGATATTCCCTGCCGATCACTCGCTGGTAATGTACTCGATGAGATCAAATCGGCCGACAACCCCGATCACGGCACCTCTGTCGGTAACTACAAGTGCAGGCGTTCGCTGGGCAAGAAGCTTCATTGCCGTACTCACGCTCTCATCCTTGTCAACCAACGGCAGCGGCTTCTCCATAACACGCTCCACCTTGTCTTCCAGGACGGCACTGTTCTCAAGGACCTTTGACATGAGCTCTCCTTCCGAGACACTGCCGACGACCTTGCCGTCCTTAAACACAGGGAGCTGGGATACACTGTATTTCTTGATGAGCTCAAGAGCCTTTCCGGCCGTGTCATGACTGGCGACTGAGACAACGGCGGGAATCTCCGGCTGCTTGTTTCTGAGAACATCTTGAATCTTTATGGTCGACGTATCAAGGAGCCTATTCTCCCTCATCCACTCGTCAGAATGAAGCTTGCTCAAATACCTTTCCCCGGTATCAGGGAAGATAACAACGATGATCTTTCCCTTCTCAACTTCCTTGGCGAGCTTTATCGCAACCCAGCACGCTGTTCCGCTTGAACCGCCAACGAGCAATCCCTCCTCTCTGGCAAGCCTCCTTGCCATATTGAGCGAATCCCTGTCGCTGACACCGACCATCTCGTCAATGTACTCAAAATGCGTAGTGCCCGGGATCATGTCCTCGCCGATCCCCTCCACCTTGTAGGTCTTCGCGACGCCTATTCTCTTTGTGTAGAAATACTCCTTGAGGATTGACCCGATAGGGTCAGCGCCGACTACTTTGACCTCAGGCTTCTTTTCCTTCAGGTACTTGCCGATGCCGCTGATCGTTCCACCGGTACCGATTCCGGCGACGACATAGTCCACTTCCCCGTTCGTCTGCTTCCATATCTCCGGCCCTGTCGTGAGATAATGCGCAAGGGGATTGTCCGGATTGAAGTATTGGTTCGCGAGGAAGGAGTTTGGCGTTTCCCGGACTATTCTCTTTGCGACCTCGTAGAAGCTCTCCGGCGAATCCGGAGGCACTGCTGTCGGAGTGACCACTACCTCTGCACCGTATGCCTTCAGAAGATTTATTTTCTCGCGGCTCATCTTGTCAGGCATCGTGAAAATGGCCTTGTATCCTTTTACCGCGGCAACCATCGCAAGACCTACTCCGGTGTTCCCGGAAGTCGATTCAACAATAGTGCCTCCAGGCTTTATCAGGCCCTGTTTCTCGGCATTTTCGACGATTATTGCGCCTATTCTGTCTTTTACACTTCCCCCAGGATTCATGGACTCGAGCTTGGCCAGCACAATCCCTGAGCAGCCCTTCGCCACAGAGCTAAGCTTGACCAGAGGCGTATTCCCGACAGCATTGAGAACGTTCTCTCTGTAGTCTATCTTCGAGAGTTTATCCATGTGCAGTATCCTCTCCGTTTCTTGAAAAGTCGCTGCGCCCTCGAGCAAGAATATGCGGAATTGAAGGAGCCAGACCGCCAATCTCGGCTTTCTCCGGCATGGTAAGACAATGCCCGTACAGAGTCAAGCAAGGGAAAACGGTTTGGATTTTATCCCGTTGTGTCTCGAGTGCGTGGTTGGAAGGCGAAACTCAGCCGCTGGGTTATCTTGTTTCGGAGACTTTCGAGGGAGCTGAGAGAAGGATACCCACCGTCTCCGTAAGTCTTGCGAAGTCGTAGGGCTTGGGGATGAATGAATCGGCACCCATCTCAAGGCTCAGCTTCTTGTCCGTTTCCTGGATTCTTGCGGTAAGCATGATGATCGGGATATTGCGAAAACGTTCATCGAACTTGAGAAGCCTGCATACTCTATAACCGTCTATCCTGGGAAGCATCAGATCGAGGATTATCAGATCCGGTTTCTCTTCTCTCGCCTTTGCAAGGCCGTTTTGTCCGTCGCTCGCAACGATGACTTCAAAGCCCTGTGCTTCAAGGCTGATCCTGAGAATCTTGGTCAGGTCAAGTTCATCATCGACAACAAGAATCTTCTTTCTTCTCTCTGCTCCTTCCATCTCGGACTCCATCACTCCTGAGGCGGCCAATCAACGCGCATGGCTTCCATGAACATCACGTCCACCCGCTCCAGGACAACTCTGCAGAATCCATGCGCCGCAAGGAGTCCCTCTGAGAGCACTTCCATGGAAGCTCACGATTCGTTTCCATGCCTGATGCTCTCCTCGATGCATACGTTCATGGAATGAGGTGAGGAGTTATGAAAACGAGTAGATCGACTTTGTCCTTGGTAACTTTCTTGTGGCTGAAAAGCCACCGGCCGAGCAATGGGATCTTGGAGATGTAAGGAATACCGTGAAAAGATTCCGAATCAACTTCTCTCACAAGTCCTCCAATGGCAAGTGTCTCTCCATCTTTTATTGTGACCTGGGTCTGAGCCTCCCTTGTTGACATGACGGGCCGCTCGTTGAATTGTCCTCTCCATCCTATGATCTCGGAGATGACCGGCTTTACCGCGAGTGTGACGCTGCCGTCGCTCGTCACATGTGGTGTCACAGTGAGGTTTACCCCGATCTTAAGCTCGTCGTACCCAATGATTTCAAGAGTGCCGGTTTCCTTGTTCCTTTCGTATTTCGCTATCGGCACAAGCGTACCGACCATTATCTCAGCTTCCCTGTCTTCCAGGGTCGTAACCTTCGGATTCGAGACAAGGTTGGTCTTTGTCCTAGTAGAAATCATCTCTAGAGTTGCACTGAATTCAGCAGCCGAGAGCTTTCCAAAACTGAATCCACCTGTTGATGCATATGGAAACATCTCATTTGGAGGAAACGCTGCGCCAAGCGTGGTTCCAAGATTCTGCGTATTGGGCGTCGGCTGCCCCAGGCCCCTTGTACTTGTCTTATCAAACGGTGCTGTAGTCGGAATGCTTGCACCACTTGCGGATGCCGCAACGTTCCAGTTGATTCCAAGTCTCTCATCCTTTCCCAGCGAGGTTTCAATGAGCTTTGCCTCGATCGTGATCAGCTTCGGCCTTGAGTCAAGCTCCTTTGCTATCCGTTCGATCTCCCTTACCCTCTCAGGGTAGTCACTCACCACGATTTTGGATTCGTACCCGCTCTTTCCCCCGGCCTTGTTCTCCAGAACCTCGATTTTCCCCTTCTCTGAAAGGAGTTTGCCGAGGGGCTTTATGATCTCGCTCGCACCGACATAATCGAGGGCTATTGCTCTTGTTTCGAACTTGAGCGGAGTGACGACGACAGTTCCCTCCAGCCATGTCGGCTCGGCCCCAACGGCATCGAGCACAAGTCCTATCGCCTTGTCGAATTCGACCCCGGACAGCTGCACGGTAACCTTTCCCTCCAGTCCCGCGCCTGCCACTATGTTTATTCCGGTCTGCTGCGATATTGCACGTAGGACATCCTTTATGTCTGCGTCCTTGAAATTGAGGAAAATCTTTGTATCGCTTTGCGTGAATGCGCTCTCGTAGCAGAAGGAAACGGCAAGAACGGCGACCATGCCCGCGACAAGCCAATGCATGATTCTTCCTCGCGTTCCCAGCCAGAGACGAAGCCTTGAACTCATCTTGCCCATATGGATTTCCTTTCTCTAATCTCCACTCATCTTCAATATCTTCGTTTCGCCGTTCTTATCGAGGAGCACCTTGTCCCTCTGTATGCTCACGACTTTGTGGCCATTTAGACTGTCGCCTTTTCTGAGCACATGACCGTCTATGACACAGACGGCGCTCGTTCCAAGCACAGTCACTCCATCGAGGTGCAGGTAATTTATTTCCGTTGGACCAGTGGAAGGAGTCGGAGGAATGAAGGAACCCTGAGAATCAACGCGCGGCTTCCTGACCGACATCTTGTGGTCGAAGGGATCAGGTCCCCAGGAGATATCTGCCAGGAGGTTCTTATCGTAGTCGGCTTTCGCACTTTGCTGCAGCGGCATTGCGCTCGTCACAGCCGTCGCCTGGATCGTCTTGCCAGCATTGGGCTTTCCCAGCTTTGATGCCATTCTGCCTACAAGCACGACAACCATGATGGCGCCAACAACAAAAAGAACTCTACGCGAACGAAGCTTATTCAGGAAATCCAGTCCGAACACCAGTGTCTACCTTTCTTCCGTCAGTCCCGCGCATATGTCGTGATGAGCAAAGAAGCATCCAGAGTCGGCAATTCCTTTTCATTCGATGAGATCGAGAGATTTGTAACCGAAACAGGGATGTCGAGACTCTCAAGACCCCTGAGATACTCTCCAAGATTCTTGTATCGGCATCTCATCCGCATAGCGACACCGATTTTTTCGTACTGCCCATGGGTTCCATTGCCTACTCCAGGAACAGACACTGCCGTAAATGGCTCTGGAGATATGGAAGAGACCTCGATATCGTTGTCCCTGCCGAGTGAAGCCAGTTTGTCCAAGAGGGCTGGCATAAGCTCGTCCTTCTGTGGGATCACTTTCTTTGTTGTATCTGCCCGATTGCTGGAGACTCCAGTAACGGAATTGCCGAGCTCGCGCATCTTGGCGCCTATTCCGTCAATCCTCGCCTGGGCTGCAACTTTCTCTTCCTTCATGCGCGCAAGTTTCTTCTTGGCCGGCGTTGTGACTGCACCGTTGGCCAGATAGACAAAAACTGCAAGCGCAATTAACGCAACCATCTTTTTCAACCGGATATCCTCCTTAGCTTCAGATAGATGGTGAAATTCATCGTACCTTCGCCCGTTGCTTCGCCCCTCTTGAGAATCGCTTTCTCGTAGACCGGGGAGGCAAGGAATTCTTTCATAATTGTGGCCATTGTTCCCTCATGCCTCTCGGACCTGGAATAGAGGACGCCTTCAAGGCGGAGCCAGCTGGCCGGCTGTGATTCACCGTCCTGAGCGCCGTTCTCCGGATCGACTCTCTCGGAGAAAAGTCCTGTGAGCTTGACTTCGGGCGGCAGTCTGTTACTCAGATCCATGAGCACGAAAGACCACTTCTGTGTGTTTGACTCAAACTGTGAAATGGCGCGCTCCTCTTCGGCCGCCGCAGATTTCTCTCTTATTGTCAGATCAAGCTGCTGCTCGGTCGGCAGGAGGGCAGCGAGCTGGTCTTGGGTCACTTTCAGCTGTTTCTTTGCACTGAAGAGCTGGACTTCATTCTTGACGAGAATCAGGAACAGTGCGGCGCCTGCGACTGCGGCTACCTTTGCCACAGGTATTCTTGGGATCGCGCTTCTCCCGCCCGTGGGACGCTCCGGCTTGAGAAGATTCGGCAGAAGTCTGTTCGAGAGGAATGCGCCGGCGATGACCGCGAGCGACGTCATGTCCCCCGCATTCGCGCCTGGGAGTTTCAAGCCAAGTCGGTCGGTGATCTTCCCCATATTGAGCTCTTCAAACGTCAGCGCAAGTTCCCTATCCAGGTATTCCTTAAAGTTCTTGAGCTTTGAAGCTCCTCCTGTCAGGAATACCCTGCCGACTGCCTGCCCGGGGAACTCGCCTTCAATATACTGAAGCGATCGTTCGAGTTCTCCGACCAGTTTTTCAATCGACGGCCTCAACATTATACGCACCTGGGAAAGAGGGACATTTCCATCCATCGCCTCATCCGTTTCCAAGGGCATCCCGTGGCGAATTTTGAGCGCTTCGGCATCTTCGAAGCTAAGCGAAAGGCGCCGGCCTTGTGGAAGGAATATCTCCATCAAAGATTCTGTCAGAGCATTGCCTCCGACCGAAATTTCTCTGGTAACGAGGAGCTTCTTCCGTCTGAAGAAGAGGAGAGCAGTAGATTCGGCTCCAAAGTCCACTAATCCAGTTATGTCGTCTTTCAGATTCGCGGCATTAAGAATGTTCGAGTAAGCCACGACAGATGGCAGGAAAGCCTTTGGCCTAAGCGCAGCTCTTTTCAGCCAGCGTCTCAATTCCTGCGCCGCGCCTTTCTCAACCGCCGTAACAAGACAATACCTCTCGCCAGCGGCAGAGGGCTTCAATTCATCGTAGCCATAGACGATCTCTTCAAGGGCCAAATTCATCGATTTTTTCAGGTCAATCTCAATCGCTCTCTTCAAATCTTCCTTGCTCATCTTGGGGAAAGAAAGACCTTTGCATATGATTTCGTTAGATGAGATTGTGACGATGACCGGGCTTCCCTTGAGCCCGGACTTCTCTACAAAGTCGGTAAGTTTCTCTAAAGCACCTTCTCCCAGCTTTCTCAGAGAACGGCTCTCGAGTTTCACAAATGAGTAATCCTCGAGTACTCTTTTCCCGTGGCTTTTCTCGAAGGAAGCAATTTTGAGAGAAGTTGTCCCAATCTCAACTACCACAAGACGCTTCTTTCTCCCTATTCCAAGAGCCGACGGAATTGCAGAGAAAATTCGCGATCCGACCCCCTGATTCGACTCCGTGCCCGACGGAAGCACCGGCAGATCCTCCCCCTTGGACCGGCGCCAGAATCTCGCCCGCATCGGAAGGAGAGCCATGATTCTTGCCCGGATTCGATCTGCAACTTTCATCTCTGCCTCAGGTGCCGCCTGAGAGTCAACCTTGTCGTGACCGCCGGATTCCGCCTGCGCGGACAAGGCAGCCAGGGATTCCCCGCCGGCCTGCCTCTCCGATTCTGTGCTCGCTGGGCTGGCGGCCACAATCTCCACTTCACGTTCATCAATCGATGCCGTTCTGAATGCAGATGCAGCCAGGGACTCCGCCTCAGCCCGATTTTCAGACTCAGCCCCTGCCGGAACCCCTGCCAGAACCTCCGCCTCATGCTCGTAGGTCAATTCCATCCCAGACTCGGGCACAGCCAGAGGCTCAAGCTCAGTTCCTCTTTCAGGCTCCGTGTCTGAGAGAATCACGGGCAGAGCCCGCGTCTCATGTTCACCGACTAGTTCCGTGGGCATATGAGCCACAGGTTCTTGCTTGGCAGGTCGTCTGATCCTCATGGATCCCGAAAGCATGGCAGGGATCTTCGCAATGGCTCGGCCTGCGCATCCGGCACCCGCTGAAGCGGCTGCTGCTACCTTCATCGCACTTCGGCCTGGAAGCTTGACGAATGCCAGGAGGACTGCCAGGAGTCTGACAATCGCATGACCGACATATCTGGCACCCGTTGAGACTGTAGTCGAAACTCTGGTTCTCGCTCGGCTCATGGCTAATGCGTTCACCCTGGCCCGTTCCCTTGACCGCATCATGCTTGCTGACACCGCGGCCTTGACCCTCGCCTGGGCTCGGCCAGCGAGCCTCATGACTGCTGGGAGGATCGCTATGACCTTCACAAATCCACGACCAACAAATCTCACACTTGCTGACATCGTGGCCGAAATCCTTACTCTCGCCCGATTCATCGCCAGCGCGTTCGCCTTGGCCCGCTCTCGCGACCGCATCATGCTTGCTGACACCGCAGCCAGGAGCTCCCTCCTGGTCCAAACCGCGCACTTCAGAGCTGCCGAATACGCGACCAGAACTCTTGCCTCAGTCCGACCCATGAACCTCACACCCGCCGAAGCCGCTGCTGAAGCGATGACCTTGACTCGACCTTTGGATTTCTTTGTTCCCATCGAGATGGCTCCGAGGCTCCTAACCCCAATTCCTTTTGCGGATCTCGTCCCAGCTGAGAGCGATGTCAGAATGTTTCTCCTGGCTCTCGCGATAGATCTCCCGCATGCTGAAACCCCAACCAAAGCCCGTGTTCGAGCCGAGCCCGTAGTTCTCGCGCCTGCGCGGACGACTGTCAGGGTCTTCACCCTGACCCAAACCGAGAACTTCAAAACTGTCGAAAATAGCGCCAACGTCTCCGCCCTGCCCCAATCCCTGGACTTTGCCGCCGTACGAGCCATGACCCAAACCTTCATTCCCCTTGAGACAGCAAGGCAGACGTGAACCTTCGCTTGACTCGAAAATCTTATGCCCCCTGAAAGCGCGGCCAAGAGCTCCTTCCTGGTCCAAACCGCAAACTTCAGAGCTGCCGAATACGCGACCAGAACTCTTGCCTCAGTCCGACTCATGAACCTCACACCCGCCGAAGCCGCTGCCAAAGCATCCTGCCTGGCTCGATCTGCGAGCCTGGCCGCCGCTGAAAGCGCGGCCGAGACCTTTGGCTTGACCCGACTGCTGAGCTTCACGCCGGTCGAGACCGCAGCCAGAAGCTTCGCCTTGGCTGGCTCCTTGAGTCTCACCGGCACTGAGAGTACAGCCAACGCCTCCGCCTTGGTTCGATCCGTGAACCTCGCACTCGCTGAAGCAATCGCCGGGGCCCATGTTTTGGCTCGGCTGGCATACTTCGTTACTTCAGAGGCTGCAGAAGAAACCCGCATCCTGGCCCGCTCCTTAAGTTTCATGCCCGCCGAAACCTGAGCCAGAGCGATTTCCTTGAGGCGGCCTTTGGGTTTCATCCCCGCTGAAAGTGCTGCCAAAAGCTTCCTCATGCATAGCTCATCAAATCTCACGCTTGCCTCACAATTCTCTGAAGCTCCCCGGAACCTTTGCCGGCTGACGAGGTGGGAAATAGTTTGTTCCGAGATTCAATGTGCACCCGGGCATACTCTCACCCGTGATAGATCTCGCCACGAAGTATCCGTTGATTGTTGCCCGATTAAGTTCCAATGCTCCCCACGTGAACGCTTTCCCCGTCACCGCAGCATTGAGGTAGAGTTTCACTCCTTGCACGCCAAAAAGTATTCCATTGGCAGTGCCCTGTCGCAGTGAAATCGATGCTCTCGAATAGAAGACGTTTTCTGCGAACGTTGAGTCACTCCATATGCTTTCGAGGCCACCTTGTCCGTCCAGGGTTGCGGTTCGCTGACATATCATCTTGACTCTGTCTCCAACCGTAACGATATTCTTGAAGCTGAAGGTTCCGAACGCTACGATTTTCCCGGGTCCGGTAATGTTGTTCCTGCCCTTCGCGTTGAAATCACCGTTTACGTACAAGGTACTTTCAGGAAGCGTTGTGAGATTCAGATCATTATTGGGGTTCAAAGTATAATCCCCCGCAGGTTTCCCTTTTGCCACTGTGAGGAGATTCCCGTAGGTAGTCGTGTCTGGAAGCGTAGGGAAAGCCGGCTGAGGGTCAGGATAGATTTCTCCTCCAGTGTGGTTTGGCGGTACATAGAAAGTCCTGGTCCCCTTGAACGTGGACGTATCAACATCTCCATCAACATATATGTTTCCGTTGACCGTTGGCTTGTTTGCTCCACTGCCACCAGTGAGCCCGGATGAGCTGTCAATGTAGGCGCCATAGACGTAGATGCCGACCTTTACTCTTAGACTCTTCGCCAAACCCTGGACGGTTCCTGTGACCACTACCCTTTTCTGACCAGAAGGAAGAGGGTTTCCCAGTTCATCCAGAGTTGACGGCGGTGACACAACGAAGCTCCCGTTGCCGACAGACCTTCCTGGCGAGGGGAGCCCGCCCCAGGAGAAACTTGATTCCAGTTTTGTCACCGCGTATTCGATGCCTGCCTCGGCAATGTATCCCGCCTCTCCCTCTCTCTCCTGGCGATACGCTTCATCGGAATCAATGGCTACCATGGAAGCAGTTACCATCCCAAGCATTGAGAGAAGAAGAATGGCCATTATGAGAAGCGCGACCGTTGTGCCTCTCTCATTCCCAAGTTTCATCACAGATTCCTCAAAAACTCTGATGTTCTAACCAAAGTCTTCTCTCCATCTTTGTTCACTCGTAGAAGGAGCACGACTCTCCAGATGTCAGTTGAATTTGGGGAAACAAGCGGAGTAGCCACAGTCCCGTCTGACTTCAGGTACTGGAATGCAAGTGAATCGACCCTTGAACATAGAACATTTGGGCTTCCGTTTTTTGTGAGAATGAGATCAGTTCCCGGTACCCCGTTCCAACTCAGCGTGATTGTGCTGGCATCTATGTCTGTGAAACTGACACTGGTCTGGTTTGCAACCAGCACGTCTCTTCGTCCCCTCAATCTCGTCAATTCCTTCATTGTTCTCTCTGAAGCGACTCTTGCCTCGCTCAGGATTTCTTTCCTCTTATCTACATAGTCGAACGACGCGATTGACTGCTTGAAACTATTCCCGGTCAGGACTGCTATGGTTGTAAGCACAACAAGCACCGTGACGAGCTCAATGAGAGTTCCACCCTTCCGGGAGCAGCCCGCGGTGTCCCGGCCAGGGCTTCCGGAGAATCCCGCACGAATGCGATTGCCCCGTGCGTTCTTGTATGTTCGCTTCAATGATCCACCACCCATGTTGTCACCACGACATCAGCAGATGTCCCCCTTTGTACCCGTACCTTCACGGTTCTGAATGTGACGCTGTCATAGACTGAATCCGGGCTGATGGTCACTGTTCGAACATAATCGTTGAACCCGTTCACGGGATTCTCCTGCGGATAGTTCCCCGATGTTATGTAGGAGAATCCTCTTTCGGGTGACATTTTGTCAGCGATTATCGTGTCCATCTTTTCCTTGGCCAGAAAGCTGGCCGTCGAAACAACTTCTGCCTGACTGGACTCCGTGGCAGTGCTCGCAAAGAGCGTAAGAAGAGGAATGAGCGCGATGCCGCCGATGATAATCACAATGACGACTTCAACCAGTGTGAACCCTTTTTCCATTTTCTCGCTGCTGCCTCCTAGTGTCGTGTCCCGGAAATTCCTTGTCTATGTCTTTGCCCCCGGACACGACACTTTCATAGGCGCTCCTCGCCCCTCTGACGCTTCAGGATGCTCCTACTCGTCGCATCCCTACGCTGTCACCCCTG